>JBDLVK010000023.1:0-7246 GCA_039804825.1 Bacteroidota bacterium | reverse complement strand
CTTAAGGAAATTAAAAAAGATAAATTATGAAAAAACTACTTACTATTTTAACATTGCTTTTTACAGTAATGATTAGCACAAGCTCATTTGGGCAAAACCTAGTTTGGACGAATAATACGTCTTCACCTGCAGCGTGCGATGGTTCAGCGTACATCGATTCAAATGTTGTTGTAACAAATCAAGTTTGGGCTGGAAATGGAATGGTCTATCAAACTGGAGGAAACAACATTTCTGGTTTGTGTGCAGGAACATATACATTGACGTATACAGATTTCTTTGGAAATAACATTACGACAACTTTTACCATTGGTTCAGGTAGTAGCAATCCATGTTCAGGATTCACGGCAAGTGTTACAGTTACAGACGCCACAGATTTAGCCACTTGTGATGGAACTGCTTCTGTTAATGCTTCGGGAGGTTCTGCGCCTTATGTTTACCAATGGTCAAATGGTCAAATTGGTGGTTCAATCGGAAATTTGTGTGTTGGAACATATGATTGTTATGTGACTGACGCGAATGGATGTTCAACATCTGGTTCGGGATATGTTGCTGATGCTTCTGCTAATATGTTAGACTCTGTTTTGATTTTTATAAACACTAGTTATCCTGGAGTTTCTATTTTAGATACATTGTCTCTTGCGATGGTTGAAGATTGTACAATTGATTATTCAATTGTTGATTCAGCAGGAATTGTTGGATATTATTATTCTGCAGTTGATACAGTTGTTATCACTTGGGCATTATATGATGCTAACGGAAATATAGTAGCAACTTATATCGTTCCGACGTTTATTTCAAATGCAAATACTGGTGTTTTTGAAGCAATCTTGATTGTATATTGTTCTCAAAAATCTTTGGGATACAACACTATTGAAATTCATGATCAAGTTTATTTGAATAGCAGTCAAATGGGAATTGAAGAAAATACTTCAACCAACTTAACTGTTGTAAATCCAATTGTGAATGAGGTGAATGTTCAATTTGAAGAGATTTCTTCGGGATCAGCAACATTGGTAGACATGAATGGAAGAACAATTGCTGAAATGAACTACAACAATGAAACGTCAATTGCAATGAATACATTACACGTTCAGGCAGGAACTTACTTCTTGACAATCGTTGCAAATGGGCAAACTTTGACAGCGAAATTGATAAAATAATTCAATTAACATAAGATTTTAAAGGCGGTCTGACATTTTGTTGGGTCGCCTTTTTTGTTGTTGGATCAGCCTCAATCTGAGATAAAATGCAATAAACCAATTAAAAAGCCTATCTTTGCACCTAATACAGAATTTCCTTTTGATAATACAAAGTCATTTTCTGACAACAAAATATACATGCAATTTAGTGAATTAAACATTATTCAGCCTATTCTCAAAGCGATTGAAGAAGAAGGCTACACAACACCTACACCAATACAAGAGCAAGCAATTCCGCTTGTTTTAGCTGGAAACGATTTAATGGGATGTGCCCAAACTGGTACAGGAAAAACAGCAGCATTCTCAATTCCAATTATTCAACTTTTAAGTGAAAATAAAGAATACGTAAAAAAACGAAAAATCAGAGCATTGATCGTTACACCAACGCGCGAACTAGCAATTCAAATTGGAGATAGTTTGAAAGCTTACGGTCGTCACGCAGGATTAGCGAGTACAGTAATATTTGGTGGTGTAAACCAAAACAAACAAACAGGCGTTTTACAACAAGGCGTCGATATTCTAGTTGCAACTCCAGGTCGTTTATTAGACTTGATGATGCAAGGATTTATTTCTATTCGTGACGTTGAAATCTTCGTTTTAGATGAAGCAGATCGTATGTTAGACATGGGATTCATTCACGATGTCAACAAATTAATTAAAGCTTTACCAGACGAACGTCAAAATTTATTTTTCTCTGCAACAATGGCTCCTGAGATTTTGAAGTTGGCTGGAACGATTTTGAAAGATCCAGTTCGCGTAGAAGTAACTCCGGTTTCTTCAACAGCTGAAATCATTCAACAGTCTCTTTACTTTGTAGATAAAGGAAACAAAAATGCGTTATTAGTTGATGTTTTAAAAGAACAACCTGCAACTTCTGTTTTAGTGTTTACACGAACAAAACATGGAGCAGATAAAGTTGTAAAACACTTGGCGAAACACGGGATCAAGGCAGATGCTATTCACGGAAACAAAAGCCAGAACAATCGTCAACGTGCTTTGAGTAATTTTAAAGACAAAACGATTCGCGTATTGGTAGCAACAGATATTGCTGCTCGTGGAATTGACGTTGAAGAAATGGAATTGGTAATCAACTTCGAACTTCCAAATATTTCAGAAACGTATGTTCACCGAATTGGACGAACAGGTCGTGCTGGGAACAAAGGAACGGCAATTTCATTCTGTGATTACGAAGAAAAAGCATACTTGAAGGATATTGAAAAATTGATTCACACGACAATACCTGTGGTTGAAGGACATCCTTATCCAATGGAAGTTTTTGTAGTGGAGAAAAAAGAACAACGTGGTGCGCGTCCTCCAAGAAATCAAGGAGCACAAACTAAAAAACCACGTCCAACCACAGAACAAAAAGTTGATGCGGCGAAGAAGAAGGGGAAGAAGACTTGGTTCGGAAAGCGTGATCGCTACTAAATAAATAAATGAAAGGAATGACGAAAGTTGTTCCTTTTTTAGTTTTTATAAATGAAACCTCTTTCGACCAACAGGCCGTTATCAATATTAGACGTGTACAACGAACCCGTTCCCAACCCTTGAGGAAGATCGTTTGAATACTCTGCAGTTAATTGACAAATGGCGGAAAGACCAAGATTTGACTCGAGTGCAGAAGTCATCCACCAAGGAATTGAACGCTCTTCTGCTAATGAAATCCATTCTTGTGTTCCCGAAATTCCACCATGTAAACTTGGCTTCAAAATAATGTATTGCGGTTGAATGGTATCTAATAATTCAATTTTCAATTTACGATCATTGATTCCAATCAATTCTTCATCCAAGGCAATGGGAGTTGGAGTAGAAGCGCACAATTCTTTCATTGCATTCCATTGTCTAGCTTTAATCGGTTGTTCAATCGAATGGATTTCTAATTCCGCTAATTGTTCCAATACTTTGACAGCTTGATGAGGCTCAAATGATCCATTTGCATCAACACGCAGTGTTATTTCCTCTGCAGAATATTTTTTTCGAATCGAATGCAACAGTTCAAGTTCCTTTTCAAAGTCAATTGCACCAACTTTCATTTTTATAGTTGAGAATCCTTCCGAAAGTTTCGCATCAATTTGCTCCTTCATGAAATCTTCGCTTCCCATCCAAATGAGTCCGTTGATCGGAAGTTTTCGTTTACCAGAATAGAAATCATTGTTGAAAATGATGCCTAAACCTCCATTTTTTAAATCCGCCAAAGCACATTCGTAAGCAAAACGTATTGAGGAATTTGTAGTGAGAATGGATTGAATTGAATCGTCATCATTTTTATTCACTGCATCGCAAAATGCTTGAATGGTTGATTCGAAACTTTTTAAATCGGCGCATTCTGGAGAAAGTCCTTCGATGATAGAGATTTCACCCTTTCCTACGATTGAATTTTCTTCAAGTGAAAGAATCCAACTGTTTTTAATGTTCATCACGCCACGACTTGTGCCTGCTGGGCGTTTGAAGTTGAGTGGAAAATGAGTGAAGGTTGCTTTCATTTTATTTTTATAGAATCTTTATTTTGTATCAACATTACAACATTACAACATTACAACATTACAACATTACAACATTACAAAGTTGCAACTTAATAAATTTGCAAATTAACAATCTTACTTAAAACTCCCGAAAATACTGGATTGTAGGCTTGTCTTTAACCAATCATCAACCCAACCGAAGTCAAAACCGCAACAGCAAATGTCGATAATGCTACTTTTTTCAATTCAGGATCAAATTCTTTTGGGTCTTTTGTGGCCATTACTTTTCGAACATGTAATAACAACAACACAAATGGAACCAATCCGATGAATGCCATTGGATGATTTTGTTGTGTAATAAATACGATATGACAAACCAACGCGCCAAGTACTAATAAAGTATGATACATTTTTGCCAAATTCGCGCCCATCATCACAACCAACGTTCGCTTGTTCGATTTTTCGTCATTGATTCTGTCACGCATATTGTTCAAGTTCAATACGGCCGCACTTAGTAATCCAATGCTTGAAGCAGGCAATAGTAAATTCCAATCAAGCGTTTTTGAAAACAAAGGATAAACTCCCATCACGCTTACAACACCAAAAAATAGAAAGACCATGATATCCCCGAAGCCATTGTAACCGTAAGCTTTTTTACCAACTGTATAAGTGATTGCAGCCAAAACACATGCAACAGCCAATCCAACATAAAACCAAACGATACTCATTGGTAATTCTTTGGTTCCAACAAAAATCAAACTTCCCGCTAAGACAAAACTTAAAATCGCGGTTCCAATCACAGCATTTCTCATTTCTGTTTTAGAAATAACTCCAGATTGAACAGAGCGCATCGGACCAATTCGTTCAGCATTATCAGTTCCTTTTAATGAATCACCTAAATCATTCGCTAAATTTGACAGAATTTGAAATGTAATTGTGGTGAACATCGCAAGGGCGAAAATGATCCAATCCCAATGACCGTTGAATTTTGCAATAAACGATCCCAGAATAATTCCTGATAAAGAAAGAGGCAAGGTGCGTAAACGAAGCGCTTTTACCCAGGCTTGTGATTTTGTCATAACACAAATGTACTTTAAGAAATTAGAAAAACCATTGTTCTATGTTAACAAAGATATTTTTAAAAAGTTCTGCGTACATAATAAAAATAATGTAAATTCGGAGAATGGAACACGAAAAAAAGAAACCTGTTTTATGTGATATGTTGGGAATAGAATTTCCAATTATCATGGCTCCAATGTTTTTGGTATCGAATGAGAAAATGGTAATTGAAGCAATTAAAGCTGGGATTACTGGAGCGATTCCTGCACTAAATTACAGAGATACTGATGGACTTAGAACTGCAATTGGACTGATTAAGTCCGAAGTAAAAGGTCCTTTTGGCATCAATTTGATTGTCAACAAATCGAATTTTTTGTACAAAGAACAATTGCAAGTGTGCTGCGAAGAAAAGATTGATTTCATCATCACCTCACTTGGTTCACCAGAAGAAACCATTCGCGAAGCACACAAAGCAGGCGTAAAGGTATTTTGTGATGTTACGGATGTCAACTATGCTAAGAAAGTTGAAAGCTTAGGAGCAGATGCCGTAATTGCGGTGAACAAAGAAGCGGGTGGTCATGCTGGAAATATTCCTTTCACAGAGCTAATACCACAATTAGTGAAAGCAGTAAGCATTCCTGTTATTTCGGCAGGTGGCGTTGGAACGGGACAACAAATTAACCAAATGCTCAGTTTAGGAGCAGAAGGTTTATCGATGGGAAGTATTTTTATTGCCTCTACTGAAGCAGGCGTTTCACAAGAATACAAACAGGCCTGTGTAGATTACGGCGCGAAGGATATTGTGATGACGACAAAATTGTCAGGAACGCCATGTTCTGTTATCAATACGCCGTATGTTCAGAAAATAGGAACGAAACAAAATTGGTTAGAACGTTTATTAAATAAGAACAAACGATTGAAGAAATGGGTCAAAGCACTTGTGTTTTTCAAAGGAATGAAAAGTTTGCAAAAAGCAGCGTTCAGCTCAACTTATAAAACAGTTTGGTGTGCTGGACCTTCAATAGAATACGTAAATGCCATTCGACCGATCGAGGAAATCGTTCAACAATTAAAAGATGAATACAATGCCAGCTAAAGAAATCTCCTTGAGAAAAATGCGTTGGATGTTGTTTTTGCTCGGATTGGTGAAAATTCCAATTGTCGGTTTTGTGCGCCCACGATTAATTTCAATAGATGATGAAACTGTGCGCGTAAAAATCAAATTACGACGACGAACAAAAAATCACCTGAAATCAATGTACTTTGGTGCCTTAGCTGTTGGTGCTGATGTAGCTGGTGGAATTCATGCATTTTACTTCGCTGAAAAAGCAGGTTCGAAGGTTTCATTCGCATTTAAAGGAATGAAAGCTGATTTTATCAAACGTGCAGAAAGTGATATTCTTTTCGAAAGTAACGAAGGATTATTAGTGAAACAGGCGATTGAACTGAGTAAATCATCCGGTGAACGAGTGAATCAAAGCATTCAAGTGAAAGCTATAGATCAAAATCAAGAAGTTGTTGCAACCTTTGAAATGATCGTTTCTGTAAAGTGTAAATAAATAGGAATTCAACAAATCAAGCGTTAAGGGCTTAATTTATCAGTTCTAAAAGTTAACTTTGGCCCAAATTAGTAATTATGCGTTTGATATCTGCTTTAGAATTGCACGATGCAATGAAAAAAGGAAACGAATTTGAAATCATTGATATTCGTGAGCCTTATGAATATGATTTAGCGAATATTTGTTCGAAACATATCCCAATGGGCGAGATTAATCACCGAATTGATGAACTTCCAAAAGACAAAAACATTGTTGTGATGTGTCGTTCAGGAAAACGTGCAGAGGCAGTTGCTAATTTATTAATGACAGATTATTCCCTTTCAAACGTTTATATTTTGGATGGCGGAATTTTAGCTTGGAAAGAAAACATTGACAATACACTTGATTTAGACTAAAATGGTAGAATTATTCAAACATTTGTTTCATTTAGATTTTGAATGGATTGTAAGTAATTACAGTGATTCAATTTATGTTGTATTGTTCTTGGTGATTTTCATTGAGACAGGGTTGGTTGTAATGCCATTTTTACCTGGTGATTCCTTGTTGTTTATGGCAGGAATGTATTCGAAAATTGGTAATTTGAATTTAACTTATTTGTTACTTTTCTTAAGTATTGCTGCAGTTTTGGGTGACAACATTAATTATTGGATTGGAAGACGTATCGGTTTAGGCGTTTTTGAATGGAAAATCCGCGGACGACAATTGGTAAAAGAAAGTTATTTGAAGAAAACTGAAGATTTCTTTGAGAAAAGAGGAGTTTTTGCAATCATTATGGCGCGTTTCGTTCCCATCGTTCGAACATTTACACCTTTTGCAGCTGGAGTTGGGAAAATGAATTACCGCAAATTCTTACTATTCGATATTATCGGTGGAGTACTTTGGATCTGTTCAATGACGCTAGCGGGTTATTTCTTAGGTCAAATTGAATGGATTCGTGATAACAATGAAAAAGTGGTATTGGGAATTA
>JBDLVK010000022.1:0-5332 GCA_039804825.1 Bacteroidota bacterium | reverse complement strand
ACAGGGTGCCGTAAATGGGTTTGTATTGAATATTTAGGATATGAACTTAATTGCAGAAAATATGATTAATAACACTGTTAAACTAGCACAGTACAAGTTATCTCAACATAGAGTACAAGGAACTAAAAGTAAATTAAACATTTTTGAGGTAGCTCAATTGATGGATTCAATTAAAATGGCTGAGCAAATTAAAAACGTTCAGTCGAACTCGATTTTCCATTCGATACACATGAATTAAAACCAATCAAAATCAAATAGTTATCTTAATAGATAATGAGAGCTCCAATTAATTGGGGCTTTTTTTATGCACAATAATTTCAATCTATTGACATTTGTAAATATTTAATGTAGATTTGTATAATCCAATAAATTTACAAATGTTAATTCAAGAGCGACTTCAATTAATTCTGAAAATGCACAATTTGACACCCTCTGCTTTTGCGGATAAATTAGGTGTTCAGCGATCGAATGTGAGTCATGTTATTTCAGGTAGAAACAAGCCTAGTCTGGATTTCTTGGAGAAAATCATAGTGAATTTTCCTCGCGTAAATGCACATTGGTTACTTACTGGGCAAATGTCAACAGTAACTGAGGTAAAGCCTGAGGTTAAAAAAGTAGAGGAGACGAATGATTCAAAGGAGCAGAATCGTTCTTTGGAAACAAATCCAACCGTTATTCGAATAGTTGAGTTTTATCAAGATGGAACGTTTAAAGAGTATTTTCCAAAGAAATAAATCAATAAGCAATAGTTCCAGAGCCAATTAATTCTTCTCCGACATACCACGCTGCAAATTGTCCTGGTGTAATTCCTTTTTCTTTTTGAGGGAATAAGATGTATAAACCATCTTCTTTTTGAATCAACGTTGCTTGTTTTAAAGGTTGTCTGTATCGAATTCGAACAAGGCATTTTAGTTGCTCTCCACTATTAATTTTATACTTTAAGTTAATCCAATGAACTTCTTGATTATTAATTTTTAAAGCATATTTATTTAAACCGTTATGTTCATCTGTTTGACCAGAAAAAACGAGGTTGTTGATTGTGTCAATTCCGATAACAAAAGATGGCAAGGGTCTTCCTCCAATGTGTAAGCCTTTTCGTTGTCCAACGGTGTAATAGTGTGCTCCTTGGTGTTCTGCTACTTTAATGCCCATTTCTGCAGAGTACATGAATTCACGCGCTAGAAGTTGAACATTTTCTGCTGTAGGTTTGATGTTATTGTATTCTTTGTAGATTGAAAGATCATTTGGTAATTCAATAACATCTCCTTTTTTAGCTGCTAATTTCTGCTGTAAAAAGGTTGGTAAGCTTATTTTTCCTACAAAACAAAGTCCTTGAGAATCTTTCTTTTCAGCAGTAACTAATCCCATCTTTTTCGCGATTTCACGAACTTCCGGTTTTAATAATTCACCAATTGGAAATAGAGCTTTGCTTAGTTGTTCTTGATTTAATTGACAAAGGAAGTAGGATTGGTCTTTGTTCGGATCCTTTCCTGCTAATAAACCAACCGTTCCGTCTTCGTGGTCAATTCTTCTGCAATAATGGCCTGTCGCTACGTAGTCAGCTCCCAGTTCCAAGGCAGCTTTCAAGAAAACATCAAACTTAATTTCACGGTTACAAAGAACATCAGGATTTGGCGTTCTTCCAGCTTCGTATTCATTGAACATGTAGTCTACGATGCGTTCTTTGTATTCTTTACTTAAATCAATTACTTGGAAAGGGATGCCAAGTTGTTGTGCAATCAATAATGCATCGTTTGAATCATCAATCCATGGACAATCATCCGATAGAGTGACGCTTTCATCGTGCCAGTTTCGCATGAACATGCCAATGACCTCGTATCCTTGTTGGATAAGTAAGTGCGCTGCAACACTAGAGTCAACACCACCTGAAAGTCCTACAACAACTCGTTTATTCATGCTACAAAATTACAATAAACTTAGAAAGTGAGTGTTTTATCACTGTAGGTTTTAATTTTTTACAAAAATAAAATGTAATAGATTACAAAAGTAAATTATATTAATATACAAATGTAAATAGCAGTCAATTAACACTTAATAACACTTTCGATTAACCACCTTTGGAATCTTTTTTGCTAAATTCGTTTTAATGATAACTAAAACAATCATCGGATTACTAGTTCTTGGAAGCTCTTTCTCGAGTTTCGGTCAAAAGTGTGATAAAGTACTTTTTACAGGACGTGTTGTTGATACACTTGAAACGCAAAGCTTTTACAATCTAATGCTGGTGAATCGACGAACAGGACAAGGTGTTTTTGGTCAGCCAAATGGTACTTTTTCTATCTATGTAAAAGATGGCGATACAATATCTCTTTCTGTAAAGAACTATTTGCTTGTTAAAACGGTTGTTCATGCTGATTCTAATTGCCAATTCAAAGGGAGATATTACATCGAACGCAGGTTTAGTGATTTACCAGAAGTTGCGGTGCGACCGTTGAAGTCATTGGAACAAATAAAGGAAGAGCGTCAGGAATTGGCAATGCGCGAAACGCGAACAGTGACTGGGGCAGAATTATTTCAAAGTCCGATTACGGCTTTGTATCAAACCTTTTCGAAGAAAGAACAAAACAAACGATGGATAGCAGAACAAGAATACCACGATGACCAACGAAGAATTGTAAAAGAACTCTTACGCAATTATGTGGCTTATGATATTATTGATCTAACAGAAGAACAATTCGATCAATTCATTTCGTTTTTAAACATCAATGAGGATTTCTTGAAAACGGCGACTGAAATGGAATTAATCACGTTTATTCAGGATAAATACGATCATTTTAAATTGACCGCTGAAATTCAAACAATGGATAGCATGCGTTGGAGAAGTAAGTTGGATTCGGATAAGCGCGCTGCTATTCATGAATTGTTGACAATGTATGTCGAGAACAAAGCTTTTGATTTGCCAACAACAGAATTTGATCGTTTTGTGACGTATTTGAATTTAGATTACGCGTTTTTGAATCAAGTTTCAGATGCAGATTTATTCGATTTTATTCGTGCTAAATACAGTGCTTACATTGATTTTTATCACATTGACGTTCGTGCCTTGAAATCTGGTTATAATTTAACTGAAGCGGACAATGAAGATTGGCAGTGGGACTTAAAACATAAAAACAAAAAGACTGCTACAGTAACGTTATTGCGATTGTATAATTCACATAAAGTGATTCAATTGCCTGAAGAGGAATTCGATAAGTTTATGGTGTTTTTAAACTTGAAAGAATCGTTCATGTTATCTGCCTCAAATGAAGAATTGATTCAATTTGTACGTGAGAAATACTATCAATACTTAAGTTTTTATAAAAAATAGGGTACAAAAAAAGGTGCTAATTTAGTTTAGCACCTTTTTATTTTTACTTATTTCCTTATTGCTTATTCAGCTCATCAACACGTTTTTGACGTTGCATTGGATTTTCTGTAGTTTGTTTTTGTTTGAACAATTCATAACGCGTAGGCTCAACTCTTGCTGGCCAACTGTTGTTGTTTAAATCTGTATCTGCCGTTTCTAAATACGGATCTAATCTGAATGAAATAACTTCTTTGTTCAAAATCAATACACGTGAAACTTTGTTTTCATATTGACGCCAAATTTCAGCTGGAATTCGAATGACTTCAGTGCTATTGTCTGCGTAGGTAACTTCAATGATTAATGGCATTACTAGTCCACCAATATTTGAGAATGTCAATTCGTAGAATTGTTTGTTTGAATTCAACAGTTGTTTGTCTTCATCGCTTAATTTACCCATGAATTCAGCATATTCTTTCTCGTCTAAAGCATCAACTTTGTAAATATTGCGTTTCGCATAAAAATCATCAATGGCTGGATCTGCTTCATTTACGGTTTGTATGATTGATTCTTTATTGCGGGTGTCACCAATAAATTTGTCTTTTGCGTTGTTTTGCGCTTCTTTCATCGCTTTTTCAACTTCGGGATTCATGGTGTTCATTTGGAACCATTTCACTTGGTCTAATGAAATATCAACGTGATCAGTAGAGTAGAACCAGCCTCTCCAAAACCAATCCAAATCAACAGCAGAAGCATCTTCCATTGTTCTAAAGAAGTCAGCAGGAGTTGGGTGTTTGAATTTCCAACGTTCACAATAAATTTTGAATGCATAATCAAATAATTCACGCCCCATAACGGTTTCACGTAAGATATTTAAAGCTGTTGCTGGTTTTCCGTAGGCATTGTTTCCGAATTGAAAAATTGACTCAGAATTGGTCATAATTGGCGAAATGAATTCTTTTGGTCCACGCATGTAATCTGCAATCATATACGCAGGGCCGCGACGAGAAGGGTATCCACGTTCCCATTCTTGTTCAGTAAGGTATTGCACAAAGGTGTTTAATCCTTCATCCATCCACGTCCATTGACGCTCGTCAGAATTGATAATCATTGGAAAGAAATTGTGTCCAACTTCATGAATAATTACGCCCCACATTCCGTATTTTGTGTCTTCAGAATACGTTCCATCTTCTTCTGGTCGTCCACCATTGAAACAAATCATTGGATATTCCATTCCGATCCATTTTGAATGAACAGAAATTGCAACAGGGTAAGGGTAATCAACAGTATATTTTGAATACGTTTTAATCGTATGTGCAACCAGTTTTGTAGAATATTTCTCCCAAAGTGGATTTCCTTCTTTTGGGTAGTAACTCATGGCTAATACTGTTTTACCGCCAACTTTCACTGCTTGAGCATCCCAAATGAATTTTCTAGAAGTTGCAAAAGCAAAGTCACGAACATTTGTTGCTTTGAATGTCCAGGTTTTTGTGCCTTTTTCTCTGTTTTTTTCTTTCGCTTCAACTTCTGCTTGAGTGACAATTATTACGGGTGAGTCGGATAGTTTCGCTTTTTCGAATCGTTTGCGTTGTTCCGCATTTAAAACAGATGAACCATTTTGTAATTCACCAGTTGCGCCAACAATATGATCAGAAGGAACAGTTATAGATACTTCATAATCGCCAAAAGGTAAAGCGAATTCTCCGCGACCTAAAAATTGTTTGTTTTGCCAACCTTCAACATCGCTGTAAACACACATTCTTGGGAAGAATTGCGCAATTGTGTAGAGGTAATTATCGTCTTTTTCGAAATGCTCGTAGCCTGAACGACCGCCAACAGCCATTCGGTCATTGATGTTGTACCACCATTTGATTTTGAATGAAACACTTGAGTTTGGAGCTAGCGGCTTTTCAAGGTTAATACGCAACATTGTTTTATTGATCGCGTAACTCATTTTTTGTCCAGAAGTGCTTGTGATTGCATCGATTTTAAATCCACCGTCGTAATAGAACAATTTCTTTTTAACAT
>JBDLVK010000021.1:0-26714 GCA_039804825.1 Bacteroidota bacterium | reverse complement strand
TTCCGTTCTTGAAATTGAAAATTAAAGTGCGCGATAAAATTTTGGCGGATGGATTAAACGATGAAACATTCGATGTAACCAATAAAGGAAAGCACCTAAATGCGGAAGAGTTCAATCAATTAACCGATGATCCAAATACCATTTTGATTGATTTCCGTAATCACTATGAATCTGAAGTTGGCCATTTCAAAGGAGCAATTTTGCCGGATGTTGATACATTCAGAGAATCGTTGCCATTTATTGAAGAAGAATACTTGAAAGGAAACGAAGATAAAAATTTAGTGATGTATTGCACTGGAGGAATTCGCTGTGAAAAAGCTTCAGCTTGGTTCCGTCACCGTGGATTTAAAAATGTGCATCAATTGGAAGGTGGAATTATCAAATACGCCAACGATTGCAAGCAAAAGGGAATTGAAAACAAGTTCATCGGAAAAAACTTTGTCTTTGACGAACGCCGAGGAGAACGCATTTCAGAGGATATCATTGCAGTTTGTCATCAATGTGGATCGCCAGCTGATACACATACAAATTGTGCAAATGATGCTTGTCACTTGTTGTTCATTCAATGTGACGCGTGTAAGTCTCACTATGAAAATTGTTGTTCAAATGACTGTCAATCAATCATACATTTGCCAGAAGAGGAACAAAAAGCCTTGCGTAAAGGAAAAGAAGTGAGCAATAAAATCTTTAAGAAAGGACGCTCTGAAAAATTGCAATTCCAAGTAAATAAAGAAAAACCATTATCTTTAGTCGAATCAAATAAAGAGCATTAAGCGTGATTGGAGTTATCAACTGGGACGTAAGTTCTGAAATTATTGAAGGGTACAAAACACCTAACTTGTATGGTTTACTGTTTGTAACAGGAATGATTCTTGGGTATTTTGTGATTCGTAAAATGTTCCGAAAAGAAGGAATTGAAGACGCATTATTGGATAAACTTGTCTTGTTCATGGTTCCAGCAACCGTTATTGGAGCGCGTTTAGGACATGTGTTTTTCTACGGTCCTTACTGGGATTTCGTTGATAACTGCGGCGTTAAACAAGAAGGATATTTTGAACATCCTTTGAGCATTTTCTATGTTTGGGAAGGTGGTTTAGCGAGCCATGGTGGTGCGATTGTGATTCTAATTGCCTTGTGGTATTTCTCGAAAAAAGTCATCAACAAACCTTATTTGTGGATTTTGGACCGCATTGCAGCACCGATTGCCATTGCAGGAACTTTTATTCGTTTGGGGAATTTGGTGAACCATGAAATTGTAGGAGATCCAACAAATGTTCCATGGGCGTTTAGTTTTTCACAGTTCTACAATGATGCTTTGTGTGGGTATGATTCAACTCCTCGTCACCCTGCACAATTGTACGAGGCGATTTGTTACTTTATTTCATTCTTGATTTTAATGTTCTTATTCTGGAAACGCGATTTATGGAAAAAACCAGGTGTTGTATTTGGGTCGTTCTTAATTCTCATTTTTGGCGCGCGTTTCATGGTTGAATTTGTGAAAATGGGTCAAACGGCACGCGATGAATATTTGGTCTTGAACACAGGTCAATTGTTGAGTATTCCGCTTGTTGTAGCTGGTATTTACTTGTTGTGGAAAGGACTTTCGAAGAACACAGCAGAGCTGTGATTTATAATTCATAATTTGTAATTCGTGATTCATACTTCTATCAGCTTGATTATTTTAAAGAAAACCTCTAGTCATTAGTCACTAGTTTATAGTAAATTCAAAATCGACATGATAATGATTATCGTGTAAAGAATTGATGATGGGCGTTAGGTTTTGTGCGAAATAGATGTTCTGTGCTTTCAATTTTTTGCCGTATTCAGTTGCGAACAATTTATCTTTGAGTTCCAATTTCCAAATTACTTTGCTGATTTTAAGTCCGTTTTTGTGCGCTGCTTGTTCGAGTATCCACAAATGGTGAGCGACGGTTTCAAAATCGATTTCAATGGTTTTGTCATCCGAATTTTTTCCTTCAGCATCAAATTCAAGTAAATAATGTTCTGCACCAAGTGAGTCCAATGCATAATACGCTTTTCCATCTTTGAGGAGTGGAGTCATGAAGTCGATGCTCAATCCATTTTGATGCGTGTGGTGTGGCGCAATTTTTCCTCCTTTTTCGTTGGAACATTCCATGATGCAAAAGGAATGAGATGGAAAGGCAATCTCACATTCTTTGTAACAGCTGAGAACAGATTTAAGTAATTGATCGTGAACAAAAGCACGTTTATACAAATAACTTGTGGTGTCGAAATAGCGAAAATTCGTTCCAGAAAAAGGTAGTAATTTTCCATTTACTAAACTTCCATTTGATACGCTACCAATTGATTTACTTGGAAGATCATTGCCTTTGTTCGCTTCATAAAACGTTTCGATTGTATCACTTTGTGATGATTCGTTCTCAACAATCTTAGTTGTTGGTAATTTAGTTTGCGATTGGCACGAAGCAAAGGGTAGAAGCAACAGAAAAAAATAGAATTTCATACACGGAATTTTTGCCTTTCATGCAAGAAGTATACCTAGCTCAGTTTTCATGTAATAAAAAGGAGACTTTTACACATTCAACTTTTTCCAAAAAACGATTTTATCTTCACCGTCTTGCCAAAAGTCTTTGATTACGGCAACTTGTTCATATCCAATTTTCTGATAGAAATTTCGAGCTCCAGTTTGAGCATCATCACTTGAAGTTTCTACTATTAATATTCGACCATTTTTTTGATTGAGTTGCTCCTCAATATACGTCATCATTTGGCTTGCGATTCCATTTCTTTGAAGGTCTTTTGATACACCAATTGCCAACAAATTATATGTCCCATCAGTAAGCTTCTCAGGCACACAGTAACCTATTGCGACCTGCTTACCATGGTGTATGCATGTGAACCAAATGTCATCTGTTTCAGGATTGTTCAAATAATCGTGAATCATATCTTCTAAATAATCAGAAGGAAACAATTCACAAGAATCAAGCACTTGTTTTAGTCCATCAATGTCTTTATGCGTTACGGCCTGTATTGTATTGTCCATTTTTTTATGAGTTATTTACTGTTTCTTTTCTTTTTGTTTCGACGTTTTAATGAGCGTTTAACACAAAGTACAGAAAGTTTTCTAAATACACGTTATACGCTACATGCTCCTTTGCTGCTGCATGGTGTGGCAAAAACTAAGCGGAAGCGCAACTCTAAGCGAAGCGCCTCTCTAGCGACCTCTTTTTTTCTTAGCTCCTCCGCGTTAAAAAATTATTAGTGCGTTGAAAAACTAAAACTCCCCTTCAAGTTCCACTTCCATGAACTCACGCGTAATCGGATGGCGAAACGAAATCCATTCTGCGTGCAAGTGCAAACGCGTTGAGCGTGTTCCATACAAATCGTCACCAACGATTGGACAATTCAAGCCCTGCGGATGTGCTGCGTGGACACGTAATTGATGCGTGCGACCTGTGATTGGATAAAAGTGAATCTTGGTGCGACCATCTTTGCGTTCGATGACTTTCCACTTTGTTTGTGCGGGTTTACCGTGTTCAAAACATACCAATTGGCGCGGACGATCTTCTAAATCAACACGCAAAGGCAAATCGATGAAACCTTCGTCTTCTTTGACAATTCCTTCCAGTAAAGCTACATAGCGTTTTTTTACCACACGCTTGATGAACTGTCGTTGGATTTGTTTGTGGACTGCCAATGTTTTCGCTGCAATCAATAAACCCGACGTTGACATGTCTAAACGATGCACCACCAGCGGACCAGTTGCATCTGGATACAAAACCTGTAAACGCGTTAATACTGAATCGTCGATGTTTTTTCCTGGAACGGATAGAAATTCTGCTGGCTTGTTGATAATCACGACGTGTTCATCTTCCCAAACGATGGATAATTCTTTTCCTTCAGCTGGATTGGTCAACATTGGATTTTCCGCGATGTTCATTCCTTGCAACATGTGACCAAGAATCGGTTCACATTTTCCGCGACAAGCAGGGTAGTAGTGTCCGTGAATACGGATTTCTGATTTCGGCGATTGTCCCCACCAAAATTCAGCCATACAAACGGGCGTAAGTTGATGCGTGAAGGCATATTGAAAGAGTTTCGGTGCGGCACATTCTCCTGCTCCAGCAGTTGGTCGTCCTTCGGGTGTGTTTTTAAAAATTGCACCCAAACTTTTCTTCTGTAAGTCTTGATCTACAAAGTAGTATTGATCGAAAATTTCATTTTGTAAGGCGGCAGATTTTGTTTTACGTTCTTCTCTCAACCGTTCTAATTCATCGGAGAAAAGGGCAAGTTCAGTTTCCAAGGCTTCAATTTGCTCCTTCCATACTTTGGTTAAATCTTTTAAACGATAACTTTCGTAAATACTTTGCTTATTCAATTCCAATAAACGCTGTTCCAATGCTTCACCAGTCAAGTTGTTTTCGGCTTGCAAACGTTCTTCCTTGCGACGATCTTTTCCTGCTTTATTGAAGGCTTTCAATTCGGATAATTCACGTTCAGCTTGCTTGCGTCCTTGGCTTAAGTTATTCACTGCATCGTGATAAGCGGGAAGTTGCTCGAACTTTTCAATGCGTTCGTTGATTTCACTCACGATTGCTTCACCTTTTTTATAGAAGCCATCTTCCAACAACATGTCAAAAACAGGTGGAACAAACTTTTCGTGTTGATTGTGTCCGGCAAGTTTACCAGAAACGGCAGTGATGTATCCTAATTTTCCAGCTTGATTTTTAACCACCAGTACGCCAAACATTTTTCCAATAACGATGCCTTCTTGTCCTTCGTCGATTCCGAAGTTATGTTCCCAATCGCTTTGATTCGTAAGATAATCTTGTAATTCTTTTGCAGCGATTAGTGCCAATTCGTGTGGCTCGTAGTAAAATGGATAATCAAATTGTTCAGGCAATGCGATTCCGTCAACCGAGGATTGAAAACTTATGAAATAGGATGGAGGCGCTGTTTGTTTTTCTGACACGATTATTCACTTTTTGGAGGATAAAGGTACAGGAGATTTATCCAAAAAATGCAGTTGGGAGTTGGAAACTATTATTTCCCTTTTGTTAAAATAGAATCGTAGCATTCAATCCACTGATTTACTGTCATTTTAGTCAGTAATTCACCCAACAGTTCATAAGGTATTTGATCCATCTTTTTGAAACGAATGCATGATTTTCCCATGTCGAGTTTAGCTTTTGAGTGCTTTGGATATTCTTCAACAAACCAGTTTAACAATTTTGAATCGCTGTAAATTCCCATGTGGTAAACAGCAATGAAGTTCTTTTGTGATGCGACATTGATAAATGGCAACGGAAGTTCAGGGGAACAATGATAACCTTTTGGGTAAATTGAATGTGGAACAACATAGCCAATCATGCCATAACTCATTTGCTCAACAAATCCTTCTGGAAGATTCGCTTTAAACAATTCGCGTAAACGTTGCATTGGAGCTTTGCGCTCTTCTGGTAGATCGTTCATGTAGTTTTCGACTGTTTGGGCTTTGCTTTGCATCTTATTCAAGTATTAATGTTCCTTTTCCGGATTCTTCTAATTTTTCGATGATAGGTGGATTTCCTGATAAATGAATATCTCCTTCACCTGTTAATTTATAGCTTAATTTCTGTGCACAGTTTACGAAAATTGATCCTTTTGATGCGTTGTCCACATAGCCAAATTGACTGGCTAATTCTTTCGCATCAACCGCCATGAGTGCTACGTTCCAAAGTTTAACTTCATTGCACGTGCCTTTCAAGGTGATTTTCCCCCCGCAAGGAAAATTGTTCCAGTAGTAAAATGTTGTGCAATTCACATTCAATGAAGCATTGTTCAGTTTACTTTTCATAATCAAGCCCAATTCATCCGCAACCAGTTGATTGTCGGACTGAATGATGCACGTTTCATTGGCGATGATGCGGTTCAAGGTGTCAACTGTCAGGTAAATCAATACTTTGTTATTCTTTGGATGCATCCAGTTTCCGTGATAATTGTTTTCAATGGTCAAGGTATTGTTGTCAATCGTAAAATCGATGTTCTCCAAAATTTTATTGGCTCCTTCAATGCGAATGGCGTTACTTGTTCCTTGAATCAAATGGACTTCAAATGCTGAATTCAATGCTAAAGTATCAAATTGTTCAAGGTTCTGTTCAAGCGTTGTTTTAGTCATGGCTTTCTTGCATGAACCAAGGCTGATTGTTCCAAATAGAAGCCCTATGTAAAGGAAGTATCTCATTTTTTCTTCACAAAAAAGTAGCCGAAGCCAAGTTCAGGATAATCCAAAATGTGCAAGTGTGATTTCATCGAAATGTGCATCAAGAAATGATCATTAAATTTCCAACGAAGTATTCCACGGTTATACATTGTCGCATGATCAACATGATCTGTTAAACCCAAGTAAACCCCTTCTTGCAAGATAAAACTGAATTTACTGTAAACCAATTCTTGCGAGATATGAATGCCTGTTCGGAAGTCATAAATTGATTTGTGAACAGCATTTTCTGCAGCCATTTCAATTTCTGTTGATGAATCGTAAAAGACATCTGCTCCGCCGCCAATGTGGAATTTTCGTTTCCAATGGAATTTGTATTCGGCGCTCATCGATGAGGTGAAATAGACCGTTGATTGCAATGCGCGCGTATGTTTTCCTCCAGCAGCATAAATGAACGCAAATTCGTGTTTCGGAACGTGTTGAGCGATTTCTGTCTTTTTAAAATCGTCTTGTGGACCAGCGGCAAAAGATAAACCTGCAAAAGCTGCAAATAAATTCACACCTAAATTAGGTTCTGCCATGTTTGCGTTGGAATAATGCGTGAAGGATAATCCGCTTTGAAAAGTCCATTTCGGTGTGATAACGAAACGTGTTCCTAATTTGAAATTGAAATGAATGTTGACATGTGAACCAACCGAAATATTGTTGTAGTTGGATTCTAGGTCAAAACGTTTTGTGGCATAGCCAATTCCAATTCCAAATTGATGGGTGAATTGAAATTTCGGTTTACGAATGATGAACGATTGAACGTAGGGAAATAAACCAATTTCATGTCCAAGAATGTCTTTGTTTCCAAGGCTTGTGTATTGCAGCGTTAAACCGTATTCAGGATATTTGTACAATTGTTCCCAATCTGTTTTTCCTGTGGTTCGTTTGAAAAGACTTACTTCAAGAGCTTGAGTAGGTTTGTTGACATACAAATTGAAATGTTTGTATTCTGGAATCACAAAGCCGTAATGCCCATCGACACGCATCCACAGATTTTTGGAAAAGCGCGATTTTTCTTGAGCAAAGGTCGTTTGTCCAACAATTAGAAGCAGTAAAATCAATAAACGTTTTCTCACGGAGTTCTCAAATTCATCTCAAAGATAACAGAACGCAGTAAAAAACATTAAGGTTTGAAAAGATAATAGCCAATGGAAACATTCATATATCCCGACATTCCTATTTTATTGTCTTGTGAACTTTGCACCAAGTAACTATTGAAATAATAGCGATCTGAGAAATACGGACTATCAACAGTTAATGTTGGCAAGGAAACGCCGATTCCTAATCCTGCGTCAATCATCCAACGATCTGATAACTTTCCTTGTGCCCCAAATCCGACAAAAAACGTATATTTTTTCTCCTTCGCTACAATGTTTCCATAATAAACGGGCGCTGCAGTGACCGTGTCGTAAATGCTTGTCAAAATTGGATCATATGTTTTCATTACGCGACCAAGGTTTAATGAAAAATAACCCCTTGAATCCGATTGTTCATTCATGAAAAATTTCAAAGAAGTATTAATGCGTGAACCATTGTAATAAAGCGTTTCACGGTCCAATTCATTTCCGTAATAATCAGAATAGGTTTTATCTGCTTGAATGGGATTGTAAAAATCATTTTGGTAATCTTTATCGTGACCAATTTTTGTTGCTGCTACCGTTAATGCGACCTTTTCAAAATTAAATTCAACAGAACCACCAAAATTTCCCCAAATCATTGGAATTGGATAGGCACTCAAGCAAAGTCCAAAATCATTGTTTGCTTTTCGATTGGCTCTTTTTACTTGTTTATCAATTTCTTGTTGACAATCTATTGCTTTTTCAAGTGCGTCCATCGATAGTTTTGGTTCATTGACGACAATGAAATAATCACCGAGGTTATTCCAATAGTAACAAGGCGATGAGGCGTTTAAAAGTTGCTGCATTCTCATACAACCAGCATAAACATATTGGTGTGTATTCCCAGAATTTGAAAACAAATAAACATTATTAGAGGAGTAGTATTGTTCTTTGTAAAAGCTTAAAGCCTCATCAAGGTTATTCAAGGAAGATTGGTTGAGTTTTAAAATTCGGGTGTAAACATCGGCCGCAGCGTAAACATGATTTTTCTTGATTGTTCGGGCATACAAGGCCAATTGATCGCAATTTAGAACCAGTGAAGGTATACTATCCAGCGCAGCAATTAATTTGTTTGTCATGGAAAGTGGACTTGGATAATTATAACGTTGAACGGTCGAAATACTAGCTGTATCGAGTTGATAATAAGTCAAACCATTCGCAACAATGAACTCAATATATTCCGCATCGATTTGATTTAGTTTTTTCTTCGCTTCAATTAATTTGTTGTAGGCAATGTATTTGAACCAAAGGGTCGAATTTGAAGATGCAATAGACTTTTTACCCCAATAAATTGATTCTTCAATTTTACCTAAGTTGGCACAAATTTCAGCGAATCCCGTGTAATATTCAGCGGAAGTTCCTACAAAGTTTTCGTATTTTACGACGTAATTTTTATCATCAAATTTATAGCGCAAAGGAAACGAACTTTCATACGAGAAATAATCAACATCTGACTTAATGGCATTCATAATTGGATAAGCCAGTGAATTTTGCCCACCCATTCCATGAACAAATGCAATTTCATACTGAATGCACATGTTGAAGTACCGAACCGTTGCTTTTTCGTCTTGCGTACCGTAGGTGTTTACGAAATTAATGAGTGGCTTAGCTTGGTTTGAAAAATCATAGAGTTTAACGATGTAATCATTTTGGAAATTTTCAGCTTTAAGCGTATCACTGTATGCGCGCATTTCATTGTAAATACGAACTGTTTGGGCCAATTTCTGTTCTGTTTCGCTTGTTTGGGCAATTAAAGAAATAGATGAACTAATCAGAAAACAAAGTAATAGAAGATAGCGCATATCAAGTGGTTATTATAATCTAGGACAAAAGTAAGAAATTTTGATTAAATGGTTTAAAGGGTTATGAGGTTGAGGATTTAAGGGTTTAAGGGTTCAAATGTTCAAAGGGTTCAAGAGTTCAAATGTTAAAAGGGTTCAATGGTTCAAAGATTATCAATCATCTCATTGTTCCACTCTCATTTCTCATTGTAGAAAGGTTCAAAGGTTCAAGAGTTCAAATATTCACAGGGTTCAAATGTTCAATGTTTATCTCTCATCACTTATCGTTCAACACTCATCCTTCACAAATCATGAATGATAAATCACGAATTATGAATTCTCCATTGTCAATCCTCAATTTGAATCTGATATTTCCGCAGCAGTCCTGCCAAGGTATTTCGTGAGAACTTTGCCTTTTTTATGCGGTTGTTTTCTGGGTCGATAATAAAATTAAACGAAGTTCTAAAATCTGTTCCTTCCAAAATAGATCGATCAAACGTAGCGCCATTAAAATCACATTCGGTGAAATTAGCCAAACTTAAATCTGTTTCTGTGAAATCGACTTCCTCCAAATTACAGTGACTAAAACGGCTTCCTTTTAATTTTAATTTATAAAACGAACTGAAATTGAGTGCGCAAGCGGAAAAATGAAAAGCAATTAAAAACGGATTGCATTCATCGAAATGAAGTCCTAACATTTTACATGAATCGAATTGCACATCCCTGAATGATGTATTTACAAGATTCGCATTGCTAAAATCGCAATTGATGAAGGTGCATTCAACGAAAATATTTTCAGTTAAATGCGTTCCAGCAAAATTGCAGTTTTCAAACGTACAGTTTTCGTATTCGCCGCGTTCTAGTTCTGTTTTGGTGTAATCTTCGTTGACAAACTCAGCGTCTGTAATGTAATTTTTCATTTTAAAAAAAAGTCAATATTAATCCTCCAAGCGGTAATTTTCCTCGCGTTTTTTCTCACGCTTGTATCGAATGATGACACTCAATCCAACAATGATTAGCAAGTAGTAGAGAAAATAAGTATAGGATTCATAATGAAACACTCGCTTGATAAGTAGAACTAGCGCAACCAAAACTAAAAATAGCACAACTGAAACTAGTTTTTTTAAAGCTTGATTCATTATACGAACAACTTTTAATTGATGGATTAAAATCAGAGTTACAGCAGGTACCAACAATAAGAAAAACAAGGTTGAAAGCATTGCTGAAAGAAAGTCCGCATTCATGTCATTTGATTTGTTTCAAAGGTACAGAAAGAAACGCTAATTATAACCAACCCCAAAGTCTTATTCGTAAATATGCAAGTCGAAATTCTCTTATCTGGGCTGAGGCTCTCGAAGCCCTATCCCTACTTCAATTCAGCCAGCGCAGCCTTCGTACCAATTGTTCTTGTAATGTAATCGATTTCCGACTTCGGACTTCTTGCTGGTGAATATTCACGACCGTAGAAAATGATCTGCAAGTGCAATTTATTCCACAATTCACGCGGAAACACTTTCTTCGCATCTGCTTCGGTTACCACAACATTTTTCCCAGAAGTAATTCCCCAACGGGTTAACAAACGATGAATATGAGTATCAACTGGAAATGCAGGAACCCCAAATGCTTGTGACATGACAACTGAAGCTGTTTTATGTCCAACACCTGGCAATTCTTCCAATAAATGCATTTCGTCAGGAACTTCACCTTGGTATTTGTCAATTAAAATCTGTGACAATTCAAAAATCGCTTGGGATTTGCGCGGTGAAAGGCCACATGGACGAATAATTTCTTTGATTTCTTCAACGCGTAATTTTACCATGTCGAAGGGATTATTTGCCAAACGAAAAAGAGAAGGGGTGACTTGATTCACACGAACATCTGTGCATTGTGCTGAAAGTAAAACAGCAATCAAAAGCGTGTACGCATCCGTGTGATCCAATGGAACAGGTGTTTCGGGGTACAATTTTTCTAATTCCGTTACGATGTACTGTGCTTTTTCTTTTTTCGTCATGATTTAAATAGCCTTGAATGATTGCAACTTATTTTTTTTGAGTCTTATTTTGGATGAATTGAAGAAATTTCTGTTGTTCTTCCATCGATGGAAAGCGTTTTCGAAATTCTAAATATGTCGACAGAATTTTTGCACGAATCACTGCTGGATTAACCAAAGGAACCGTCGATTTTTGGAGTAATTGTGGCGCATTGTTGATGGCAATGGTGTCTTTCGGATCGATAGAAAGTGCTTTTTTGTAATCCGCACCCGCAGCCTCCGATTGGTTACTTATTTGATACGCAAATCCGCGACAACTGTAGCGAAATCCGTACTGAGGTTGTAATTGAATTGCTTTGGAAAAATCAGCAATACTTTCAGTTATCTTTCCTTGTTGTAAGAAGCAAAATGCGCGATCGGCATAACAATCAGCGTGATCAGGACTTTCGGTAATTGCCTGTTTGTACAATTCAATTGCTTCATCAAATGATTTTTTCAATTGAAATTGATATGCTTCCGCATGTGATTTATTCGCAAACATCCTTATTTTTACTTTATGAATGATAAAAATACGGACTTTCCGCAATACCGTAAGCTTTCAAACGACAAGACTTTTTACAAGATCCTTTCAAATCGATTGTTTGAAGAAGTCCAATTGATGGGCACAAAAGTGTTGCGTTATTCGGTTGAAGCAAAACAATATCCTGAAATCTTGAAAATTCAAGATATGTTGCAAGCAGAATCTCCTTATTGTATCATTTCCGAAGAAGAATTTACACTTAAAACCCAACTATGAAATATCTATTCATCTTGCTTTCTTTTGTCGTGTTGGCATCATGTGCTTTGAATGCTGATCAAGAGCAAAAATTAAATCAATCCATGGCTGGCTACTTGCATGCACGCAATGATTGTCAATTGGTTTCGTATGTGGCATTTACTTATCCAGCTGTCGTTGCCGACTACAAAGAACAAGGCGATAGTATTTTTCAAGCGAAATTTGATTGTACACAGGATAGTATCACCTGGAACGATCCAACGATTCGTTTAATTCAACAAGAAGGAAAGTCGATTCATGCCTTGATTGATGTGGCACAAGTGGATGAATATTCATATGAAATATTGAAAGAGAAACAACAAATCGTCGCAATCAGTGAGGACAATGGGAATTCGTGGTTTTTTGTAGAGCATTCATATTATGTTGATAAATCGAAGTTGAATAACCTAAAAAGATTAATCAAAGAATAAAGTTTTTTATATTTTTAATGCATGTTAAAAGCAATTTTTGGACTACTGCTTCTTGCACCACTTACGTTAGTTGCACAAGGATGGCTTCCCATGGGAGCACGTTCGAATTCAATGGCGAATAGTTCTGTTACCTTAACAGATGTTTGGTCTTTTCACCACAATCCAGGTGCAATGGCTGAATTAGAAAAGCAAGCCTTTGGTGTTTCGTATGAGAATCGATTTTTATTGAAAGAATTGCAATCGCAAGGTTTGGTTTATGGTCAACCACTGAAAAAAGGAGTATTATCGATTGGAGCTCAAACTTATGGTTTCAAAACGTATCGCACAAATAGAGTAGGAGTTGGCTATTCGATGAAACTGAGCGAGAAATTTTCTGCTGGTGTTCAATTGAATTATCAAAACATCCGTTTGACGGAAAACTATGGTAGTAAAAATACGGTAACTGCAGAAGTAGGGATTTTGGCGAAAATTACAGAGAAATGGAGCATTGGCGTTTCTGCGTTTAATCTCGGTAGAAACAAATTGGCAGATTTTCAAGACGATCGTTTTACTACTTTAATGCGTTTGGGAACAAGTTACAAGTTTTCTAAAAAAGTGTTGGTTACTGCTGAAGCTGAAAAGAATGTTGATTTTCCGTTAAGAGCGAAGGCAGGAATCGAATATCAGCTCGTTGAAAAGTTCTATTTACGTGGCGGATTCGCAACTCAACCAATTGAGTTAAGTTTTGGTTTTGGGTACAAGTTCAGTGTTTTTCAGTTGGATTTTGGAAGCGCATATCACCAGCAATTGGGTTGGTCGCCTCATTTTTCCTTCACCTATCAGCATAAATAAGCATGCAGACTTGGGTGAGAAATAGTTGTATCATTCTTTTCCTATGTTGTTCATTGGGAAGCTTCGCGCAAGAAAAAAGCGAGGTTGTTCAACAACGCATTGAATTTATAGCCGAACAATTAGAATCGGAGGAGATTGATTTGACGAATGTTGTTGAACAATTGAATTACTATTTCGATCATCCGTTGAATTTAAATGGCGCAACTGCAGAAGAATTGGAGGACCTCAATTTATTATCGGCTGTACAAATCAATGATTTACTGTTGCACATTAAATTATACGGAAAGTTGATTTCAATTTATGAGTTGCAAAGTCTTGAATATTGGGATTTACAAACGATTCAATTGGTTCGACCATTTGTTCGAGTGGATGATAAGTTGGACAACCTGCATATTTCTTGGAAAGAGGCATTTGATCAAGGAAATTATGAAGCGTTCTTGCGCTATCAAACTACGCCACAAGAGAAATCGGGTTATCAAACTGTTCCAGATTCTATTCTTCAATCGAGCAATTCATATTATTACGGAAATTCCGATCGCTACTATTCACGTTTGCGCTATACCTATCGCACAAATATTAGTATTGGGGTAACGGGTGAAAAAGATGCTGGTGAACAGTTTTTTCGCGGTGCGCAAAAGAATGGCTTTGACTTTTATTCTTTTCATGCCTTTTTTAAAGGAGGAAAATACGTCAAGGCTGTGGCACTTGGAGATTATCAAGTACAAATTGGTCAAGGATTAAATCTTTGGTCAGGCTATGCATTTGGTAAAACAGCCGACGTGACGAATATTAAAAAAACGGCCAATCCGTTAAAAGCATATACTTCAGTTGATGAAACACGTTTTATGCGCGGAGTAGCGTTTGATTTGGGTTGGAAATCCTTTTCACTGTTGTCGTTTGCTTCAAGAAAAAAAGTCGATGCATCTGTTTTAGCAGATTCCTTGTACGATGATTTGGAATACGTTTCCAGCATCAATTTGTCAGGTTTGCACAGAACGAATGCTGAAATTTCGAAGAAAGACGCATTAACTGAAACAATTGCTGGTTCGAATCTACGCTATCGAAATCGAAATTTTCAGCTGGGAATTGCTGGAGTTTATCAAGGTTATGATAAAGTTTTTAATAAGGCGATTGCACCCTACAATCAATTTGATTTCCGCGGAAAGAACATGCTTTCATTCAGTGCCGATTATAGCTGGGTGATCAAGAATTTTAACTTTTTCGGGGAAACAGCTCGGTCTTCTTATTCCGGTGAATGGGCCAATTTACATGGTGTTTTGTTCTCATTAGATTCAAGAGCTTCCTTCAGTTTACTTTGTAGAAACTATCAAAAAGGATATCAAACGTTTTATAATACCGGGTTTTCAGAAGGAAGCAATACACAAAATGAAAAAGGCATTTATGCTGGGTTAAAATTGAAATTATCCTCTGCTTGGTCACTTAATTCATACATTGATTTATTCAAGTTTCCTTGGATGAAATACCAAGTCGATGGTCCATCCGTGGGTCATGAAATACTTGTTCAAGCTTCGTATAAACCAAATAAAATTCTTGAGATTTATGGTCGTTACCGTGAACAGTTGCGCCAAAAGAATAGTCGGGATTCGGATGGAACAGTTACGGAATTGGAAGATGTGTTGCAACGCAATTACCGTTTGAATGTGTCGTATGCGGTAAGTGAATTTTTTACCATAAAAAGCCGACTGGAATATGTAACAATTCACCGACCGAGTAACACACCAGAACAAGGAATGATTTTAACACAGGATATTTTGTTCAAACCAAAAAATCTTCCATTCGATTTGTCCTTGCGCTATGCCCTGTTCGATACAGATAGTTATGATTCACGCTTGTACACCTACGAGAACAATGCTCTATATGTTTTTGCAGTTCCAGCGTATTATTATCAAGGAAGTCGTTTTTATGCGATGGTAAGATATTCTTTCTTGCGTCATTGTGATTTATGGGTGCGATATGGTGTGTTTAAATACAATAATCGCTCAACCATAGGTTCCGGAGCTGAAGAAATTAAAGGATCTGTGAAAACGGATATTACGGTTCAATTACGCATCAAATTCTAAAATTAGAATTCAATATCTAAATTAAACGTAGTTTTTAGTGTGTGAAGATTAGGATTCTTGCGTGCTAAAGCAGCAAATTTATCTTTTCCTGTAAGGAATTTTACTTCTTGTTCCGGATTTTCATTCAACGAGAAACTAACTTCAAACGCATAGTTTTTAAGTTCTCTTCTGAAATAGGCAATCATATCTTGTAAATGTGGGGTGATATAATCAACTTGAATTTGATTATCCACGTCCATCACGAAGTGCGTTTCTGTTTTTTGAATTGGCTCACGTTTTACCATGGCGTTGTAAAAGGTTTCCATTCCTTTTTCCTTCATTTCAAAGGCAAATCGGCGCCACAACATTTTGACTTGATCATATGAAAAAGAATTCATCGGCATATTCTCTGGCATTATGCTCGATGAAGCTTGCTCTTCTTCTTTTTTCACCATTAACTCTTTGATCGAAAGTGTAGCCGAACTCAATTTTCCAATTGGTGCTGATGCGTTTTTTGGTTCCACATGCTGAACCAATGGTGCTTGCCTCACGACAGGAGCATTTGGCTTTGGAGTCGCCGGAACTTTATCGCGTAAATTTTGATTTGGAAATGGAAGAATGTCAACGGGTTCCGTCAGCCATTTTTTTTTTCGAGCTCCTGATTCAAGGAACACAATTGCATCAAGGCCATTTCAACCAGTAATCGTTGGTTTTTTGATGACTTGTAATCGACGTCTGATTTGCTCAAAATAGCAAGTGAACGCAAAATGATGTGAGCATCCAATTGTTTGGATTGATCAATGTATTTTTGTTCAATGTTTTCACCAACTTCTAATAAAGAAGCAGTTCTAACGTCTTTACAAACTAACAAATTTCTGAAATGGTCCGCTAGTCCAACGATAAAGTTGTGACCATCAAATCCTTTTTCGTAAATGTCATTCAACAAAAGCAGGGCAGAAGGAATATCTTCTTTTTGCATGCTTTCAACTATTCTGAAATAATAATCATAATCCAGAATGTTCAAATTTTCGATGACACTTTTATAGGTTAAATTCGTTCCTGTAAACGTTACAATTTGATCAAAAATTGAAAGCGCATCACGCAAGGCTCCATCTGCTTTTTGAGCAATAAGATGCAAGGCTTCTGGATCCGCGGTTATTCCTTCTTTAGTCGCAATATTCGCTAAATGATCTGCAATGTCTTTTACTTTAATTCGGCTGAAATCAAAAATTTGACAACGTGAGAGAATCGTTGGAATAATCTTGTGTTTTTCAGTCGTAGCTAAAATGAAAATAGCGTGTTTTGGCGGCTCTTCTAATGTTTTCAAAAAAGCATTAAATGCCGAAGAAGACAACATGTGAACCTCGTCGATGATGTACACCTTGTAATCTCCAAGTTGTGGAGCAATGCGCACTTGATCAATCAAATTACGAATGTCTTCTACCGAGTTGTTCGAAGCAGCATCCAATTCGTACACATTCAAAGAAGCACCCGAATTGAAGGATTGACATGAATCACATTGGTCACATGCTTCTACAGCTTCCGTTCGATTGAAACAATTGATTGTTTTGGCTAAAATACGCGCTGTTGTTGTTTTTCCAACACCACGTGAACCACAGAAAAGAAAAGCTTGTGCTAAATGATCGATTTTAATCGCGTTTTTCAGCGTATTTGTAATAGATTTTTGACCTACGACAGTGTCGAAAGTCTGGGGTCTATATTTTCGGGCTGAAACAACGAAATCACTCATTGGTACAAATTTAATTGAAACCGTTCAATTTGAGACTAAAAAAACGGAATTGTTAAAAACTTATTTTGTTTGAAAAAGCACTATTTGAAATTTTGGCCTTAGAGTAGCTCACTTGTTAATTCATAAGTTAATTCAACCTTATTTTTGCGTAAATTTTTCAACAAATGAATCAATTGGAACTCTTTTTAGTTACCTTTAGAGAAATCAAATACAAAGTATGAAAAGAAAATTTTTAGCACTTGCAGCACTTGCGTTAGTAGTTGCATCTTGTGGTGGTCCTGGAAAAGCAGAATACGATGCTGCTGCTGGTAAAATTTGTGATTGTATGAGCGAAAAAACTGCTGCTGCAGCTGCTGATACATCTGAGTTTAAAATTGATATGACAGACTTAGATTTCTCTTTGTGTGCATTGGATGTGGCAACTGAAGTTGATCCGTTCGATGAGCAAATGGGTAAATCGATTGAGGAGAAATGTCCAGATTTAAAACCAGTTCATGACAATTATGTAAAAACTGCAAAAGCAGCGAAATAAAATGATTAAACCAAATAAAAAACCCGTTTTGAATTTCAAAACGGGTTTTTTATTTTTATTCAAATTTAATCGATAATTTCAATTGCATCAATTGAATCTCCTTGACGAATATCGTCAACTAAATCAACGCCTTCAATCACTTTTCCAAAACAAGTATGATTTCCGTCTAAATGTGCTGTGTTATTTCTTGAATGACAAACAAAAAATTGAGATCCTCCGGTATTTCTACCAGCATGTGCCATTGAAAGAACGCCTCTGTCATGGTATTGATTACCACCTGTTAATTCACAATCGATTTTGTATCCTGGTCCACCTGTTCCTGGCATTCCATTCGATCCTTCTCGTGAATTTGGACATCCACCTTGAATAACGAAATCTGGCAAAACTCGGTGCCATTTCAAACCATTGTAAAATCCTTCTTTCGCCAATTTAACGAAGTTTGCAACAGTGTTTGGCGCGTCTTCTGTGTATAAAGAAACACGCATGTCTCCTTTGTTTGTTTTAATAAGTGCTTCCATGTTTTATTTTTTTTGCAAAGATACCGATATCTTGAAATTTTCCTTAAATTCTTTTAAAACTGTTGAAATATTCCAAAATTGATCTTTGCTCTATGGCAAATTAAACATGTTGAACTGCTTTTTTATTGACCTAAATCAAGTGATATATTGCGCCAGAGTTTGTAAATTTGTTCCATGCATAAATTCTCTTTCCATCGACAATTGACAGGTCTTTTTACCGACCAACAAAATCAATTAGCTTACAATCAAGAACAAGTAATTCCGTTCATTAATCAAACGTTTTCTGAACAACATTATGAAAAGCAAATTGCGTTGAAGGAAGTTAATTATCCAAAGGAAAGTAGAGCAATCTTAGCTAAGGTTTTACAAGGGAATTACGCTGGTAAAAATGTAAGCGATGAACAAAAAAAGAACCTTGAATTAATTGAGAAGTCTACTACGTTTACCATTACAACAGGACATCAATTGTCAATTTTTACGGGTCCAATTTACTTCGTATATAAAATTCTGCACGTTATTCGTTCTACTGAAGAATTGAATAAGCAATATCCCGAAAATCATTTTGTACCTGTTTTTTGGATGGCTTCAGAAGATCATGATTTTGAAGAAATTCAAACAGTAGAAGTGTTTAATCGAGAAATGACGTGGGATTCAACTCAAACTGGACCAGTAGGAAGATTTAATTTGGAAGGTTTAGATAGCCTGAAAAAAGAAATCGCTAGCTTTTTTGAAAATCAACCAGAAAGTGAAGTCCAAGAATTATTTGATGCATACTCTGGAAACAATTTGGCACATGCAACTTTTAATCTAGTTAACAAGTTATTTGCTGAATATGGATTAATTGTCGTAGATGGAGATCAACGTGAATTGAAGGAAATGATGATTCCGTTGGTTGAGAAAGAGTTGAACGAGCAGTTTTCTTTTCATGCTGTTCATAAAACCAATGAACAAATTCAAAAGGAAGGCCTGAAATTGCAGGTAAATGCCAGAGAAATAAATTTGTTTTATATTGAAGATCAAATACGAGAACGCATCTTGCATTTGGAAGACGGATTTTTCATTGAAGGAAAAGGAAAGTTCACGCGAGATGAATTGTTAAATCGCTTGCATTCAAATCCTGAATGTTTTTCACCGAATGTAATTTTGAGACCTGTTTATCAGGAAATAATTCTACCAAATTTATGTTACGTTGGTGGAGTCGGTGAAATTTCCTATTGGCTTCAATTAAAAGGAGTTTTTGATGCATTAGCTATTGTTTATCCGATGATTCAAGTGCGATCTTCTCTGCTTTGGATTGATGCTGTTACATCGAAACGCTTGGACAAAGCTGAACTGGTGTTGGAGGACTTATTCAAAGATAGTACAGAAGTAAAAAAGCACTATTTGGCTGAAAATGCTTCGGAAGAAATCGATTTTGAAAAAATAGATCAGCAATTTGAGGAGTTGAGATTGGCGTTAATTGATAAAATTGATGCAATCGATCCGAATTTGGATAAATATGCATTGGCAGAAACCGTAAAAATGCAAAGGCAATTAGAAAGCATTAAAGAGAAATTAACACGCTCTGTGAAACAACGTCACGATGCAGGATTAAAAGCAATTGACCAGATTTTCGATAAATTATTTCCGAATGGAGGAATGCAAGAACGCTCATTAAATATTATCTCAATGTGCGCTGATGGAAGAGTAAAGTCGAAAATACAACAATTACATGGATTTATCGAGCCTTTCAATCCAGATTTTATTGTACTTCGCGAAGCTTAAATTTCAAACTAAAAAAATCACAAAAAATCATTTCGGAATTTGAATAGAAGGATTTTAAAATATTTCCTTACTCATTTCGTTAGTAGTGCTAATTTTGTCACATGCGTTTTATTTTATTCGTCGTACTATTCTTTTCGTTTCCAATTCTTGCTCAACAAGTTACGGTAACAGGACGTTGTATCGATAAACGTAGCAAAGGACTTGAAAATGTACTAATTCTAGTTAAGGCAGATAGCAATTTTCAGGTTTTAACAAACACACTTGGGATTTTTGAATTCACGATCAAGGGAAATCAACATGTTTCACTTTTATTCCAAACAAATGAATTGACACAAACCAAAGAATTTGATGTTGCAGATCAAAAACTAGTTCGAATTGGCGACGTAAAATTTGGTTTTGTCATGGAGGAGGAAGTGAAAGTTCAAGGTGTGCGTTCCGAACCATTTGAAATACCAAAGCTAAAATACAATGATCCACAAAAATTGCCAATGGGTTCTGTTGAGCGTTCTTTGGTTTATATGACAGCCGCAACTTCAAATAACGAGTTGACAACCAATTACAACGTTCGTGGTGGTAGTTATGAAGAAAACTTAGTTTATGTGAATGGGTTCAATATTTATCGTCCATTTTTAACACGCAGTGGTCAGCAAGAAGGAATGAGTTTTATCAATTCGGCACTCGTTAAATCTGTTCGTTTTTCAGCAGGAGGTTTTGATTCGCAGTACGGAGATAAATTAAGTTCTGTTCTAGATGTAGAATACAAAACGCCCGAAAAATTAAAAGGCTCTGCGATGGCTTCGCTGCTCGGAGTTGAAACACATTTTGAGCACAATCCGACAACGCGTTTTGATTATTTGATTGGTGCACGTTACCGTTCGAATGGCTATTTGTTAAATTCACTTCCGGCAAAAGGAGCTTATAATCCTGTTTTTTGGGATGCACAGTTTTTAACAAATTATGCTGTTAGGGAAAATATAAAATGGAGTGTAATAGGCCATTTGTCGAGTAACAATTACCGTTTCGCACCGCAATCTCAAGAAACAGATTTTGGAACGGCTAATGAAGCGTATTCATTTAAAATTTATTTTGACGGACAAGAGCAAACACGTTTTCAAACGATGATGGGTGGTACGTCCTTGAAAATTAAAGCAAGTAAAAAAACGCAGTTAGATTTTTACGCAACGGTCTTTAATACGAACGAAAGAGAATATTTTGATATCCAAGGACAGTATTTCATTAATGAATTAGAAACAGATCCTTCCAAAGAAAATTATGGTGATTCAATTGCTGTTTTAGGAATAGGTACATTTTTAAATCACGCTAGAAATAAATTGAATGCGACGATTGTGAATGTTTATCACAATGGCCAGTATGTCTTGAAGAGTAAATTCAAGGAAGCCGAACGTACGCATTTTGTGAACCATACTTTTTTATGGGGAGTTAACTTTCAACACGACGATTTTTACGATGTTTTGAGTGAATGGAAAATGATTGATTCTGCTGGATACAGTGTTCCTCAGGGAACTAGCAACCAGGTTGAATTGTTCGAAACAATAAAAGGACAATTGTCTTTGCAATCGAACCGATTTACAAGTTTTGTTCAAATGAACTCAAGTTGGTTAAATACAAAACGAGATTATGCTGTTTCAGTTACAAAGGCGGAAAAAATCGATGGTAAAAAAGTAAAGAAAACGTTCTTAGATACAATTGTTGAATCAAGTTCTCGCTTTACCTTAAGTTATGGTACGAGAGCAGGTTACACGACTGCAAATCAAGAAGTATATGTCACACCTCGCGCTTCATTGTCATATTTTCCGCGCATGTACATGTTTAGCAATGGGAAAATCAAACGACGAGACATGGGGATTCGTTTGGCGTCAGGTTTATACTATCAACCACCTTTTTACCGTGAATTCAGAACATTTGATGGTCAATTGAATTTAAATGTAAAATCACAAAAATCGTTTCATCTTGTTGCAGGAACAGATGTGTACTTTAACATGTGGAATAGAGAGGTTCCATTTAAATTTACGACAGAAGCTTATTACAAGTATTTATGGGATGTTAATCCTTATGAAATTGACAATGTACGTACACGTTATTATGCAAATAATGATGCTGTTGCTTATGCCTATGGTATTGATATGAACGTGAATGGCGAGTTTGTGAAAGGAATTGATTCATATTTTAAATTGGGCTTGATGTCAACCAAAGAGGATATTTTAAACGATTCCTATAAAGAATATTATAACGCTGCAGGTGAAAAAATCATTTTTGGTTACAGTGAAGATCAAGTTGTTGTGGATAGTGCAACTGTTTATCCAGGTTATATTCCAAGGCCTACTGACCAGATGTTAAACGTTGGTGCATTAGTGCAAGATAGAATGCCTGGATTTGAAAGTTTTAGTGTTCAAATGGGCTTACAATTTGGTTCTCGTTTGCCATATGGTCCGCCAGACTTTCAGCGTTACAAAGACACCTTACGAATGAAGTCTTATTTCCGAGTTGACATTGGAATGTCGTATGATTTCTTGTACAAGAAAAAAGAAGTGAAAAACTTTATCACTCGTAATTTCACGGATGCAGTAGTTTCTTTCGAAGTGTTTAATTTATTGGGAATCAACAATGTCTTATCCAAACAATGGATTCAAGATGTTGAAGGAAAATACTATTCCATTCCCAATTACTTAACTCAACGCAGATTCAATTTAAAATTGATCCTTAGATTTTAATCTGTTACTTTTCTCTACTTCTCATGTTTTAAGAATATGAGAAACACTTACTTTTTACTGGCAATCATTCTTTTGGTGAAAGGGTATGCCGCAGCGCAAGTCAATGTTAGAGCAAACATTCGATTTAAAGATACAGTTGAAGTAGAGAAATACAAACCAGACGATAATGGTTTTTCATACCTCAAATTAAAAATGCAGCCAGGTGATTATGTCATTCAAAATCTAGGTGAACTTGCAAAATTGAACAATCAAACTATTATTGGCGTTGATTTAGTATATTCAGATTACCCAGTTGGAGCAGATTTTTCTGAATTAAATCGCAAGCGAATTTTAGAGCTTTACATGCAGTTTCCGGACGCATTTGATGATCCAATGATTCAATGGCAATTGATTAAACAAACTGGAGTTGAACGAACTGGTGGTATTCAAAACTATTTTCATGGTTTGACTATATATTACAGACCTATGCCTAGTTATGCAAGTGAAAACGCTTCGATAAACAACATAATAAATGGTAAAACACCTCCTTCAGATTCAACTTTATTAAAGGTTTTTACCCGCTCGAAAACATGGAAAGATATGTTGGTTGTTTGTGATGTCACTGGAAGTATGTCGCCTTATACATCACAATTGTTGTTGTGGATGAAAAGCAATCAGAAATTAAAAACCTTTAAGCAAATTGTATTTTTTAACGATGATGAAGAGAAAAGCAATAATCAACTTGCTGCATTAGATGAAGAGGGAATTTGGACCATTGAAACAGGAAATTCCGATAAAGTTATCGATAAAGCTTTTGAAGCAATGCAAAACGGGAGTCACATTGAAAACAATTTGGAGGCAATTTGTTATGCGATTAAAAAATATCCTGAAAACAAGCAAAATGTTGTAATGATAGCTGATAATTGGGAAACACCCTGTGATCTTAAATTATTGGATTTTCTCAAAAAAGAAAAAGTTGTTGTGCATATCATTGTTTGCGGAGTAACAGACAGAATGAACACTTCGTATCTTGATATAGCCTACGCAACAGGAGGTTCAGTTCATACAATGGAAGAAGATTTGCTCGATATTGCAAAAACAGGTGAAGGAAAAACCATTAAAATAAACGGAATGAAATTCAAAATGACAGGTGGGAAGTTTGTACAGCTTTAAAAAAAAGGAGGTTCAGTAAAGAACCTCCTTTTTAGTTTAATTTTCTCACTCGTTGACGATTTTCAATGTAATCAACTATTGCTTCTTTGGATGTGTACCAATTTTTACCTTCTTTGTAAGCATCAATTTTTCCTTGACGAGCCAATAAACTGACATAGGCTTTCCCATAAGGAAATGCAGGTTCACTAACAATTGATTGAATTGGTTGGTAATCGTAGCCTTCATTTGGAAGTGAATTCAAATAAATGGTTAACGAGCGCTCACAAGCTTGAATCATAAGTAAAAGAAGCGCGTCAAAATTTCCATTATTCGCTTGATTTAATGCGTTGTAGTATTTTTTACGGTCATTTTTCAAGATAATAGCTGGCGGAAAACCTGCACGCATCAGAATCAAATTCATTGCCAAACGCACGGTTCTGCCATTTCCATCAAAGAAAGGGTGAATCCATACAAAACGATGATGAAAAACTGTAGCTAAGACAATTGGATCCAAATTATCTGGATTTGAATTAACGTAATTAATCAATTCATCAAATAAATCTGGAACTTTTTGTGCATTTGGTGGTAAAAAATTGGCTCCGTTTATTCTTACTCCTGCATTTCGAATTCGACCCGCAAAATGTTCTTCGAGATTATTAAGTACCAACGAATGTAGCGAAAGAATGTCGATTTCACGCAGTGAATTTGAAGCATCAGCCAAAGCATATACAGCGTTAATTGCCTTATCATGATTGAATGTTTCAAAATGCTCCCTCAAACTTTTTCCTTTTACTGTTATTCCTTCTTGAAGAATAAGTTGTGTTTCTTGAAGAGTGATTGTGTTTCCTTCAATTGCATTTGAGTTAAAGGTCCATTCAAAAGCCAAGTTTTCTTTCAAACGATCTAAAATTATGGCAGGGAGTGGCCTGAAAGCATCGATTCTTGCCTTTTTTTCAAATAATCGATCGATGCTGACTTGGTGTTTTTCTATCGTATGTTTTTGAATTTTCCACATAACTCCTTTTTAATATCGCTAAAATACAAAAATTACTTTTGACGATATTAAACTCTTCAATTATTTTAACATCTTTTTCCAATTTTTTGTACCTTCGTACCACTTAAAAATGACTTATAATTACTTTAATGGAAAAAGTAGAACCGTATATTCCTCAAAATAAAGTACGTATCGTAACAGCTGCTTCGTTGTTCGATGGACATGACGCGGCAATCAATATAATGCGTCGAATAATTCAAGCAACTGGTTGTGAGGTAATTCACTTAGGTCACGACCGCTCTGTTGAAGAAGTTGTGAACTGTGCTATTCAAGAAGATGCACAAGCTATTGCAATGACTTCTTACCAAGGTGGCCACACCGAATACTTCAAGTACATGTATGACTTGCTGAAAGAGAAAGGTGCCCCACACATCAAAATTTTTGGTGGAGGTGGAGGAACAATTCTTCCTTCAGAAATTGAAGAATTACAAGCTTACGGTATCACGCGTATTTATCACCCGGATGATGGTCGAGCGATGGGATTGCAAGGAATGATCAATGATTTAATCCAAAAATGTGATTTCCCAGTTGGACAAAATGTGCAAGCGCAAGTAGATCAGTTGAAAGCGAAATTTGTTCCTGCAATTGCACGTGTAATTTCTGCTGCCGAAAACTTTGGTGAAGAATCGCAAGCAATTTTGGCGCAAGTGCATGAATTGGCAAAAACGACTTCTGTCCCAGTTCTTGGTATTACTGGAACAGGTGGAGCAGGTAAATCATCGTTAGTTGATGAATTGGTTCGTCGTTTCTTAATCGATTTCCCAGAAAAACAAATCGCTGTTGTTTCGGTTGATCCATCAAAACGTAAAACAGGAGGAGCGCTTTTAGGAGATAGAATTCGTATGAATTCAATCAAAAGTGAGCGTGTTTACATGCGTTCATTGGCCACACGTCAATCGAATTTGGCACTTTCAAAGCATGTTGCAGAAGCGATTATGGTATTGAAAGCGGCAGAATATGATTTGATTATTCTAGAAACTTCAGGAATTGGTCAATCAGATACTGAAATTTTAGACCATTCTGATGTTTCATTGTATGTAATGACACCAGAATACGGTGCGGCAACGCAATTAGAGAAAATTGACATGTTGGATTTTGCAGATGTAATTGCATTGAATAAATTCGACAAACGTGGAGCTTTAGACGCTTTACGTGATGTTCGTAAACAATACCAACGGAACCATAATCTTTGGGAAGCGGATGTTGATTCAATGCCTGTTTATGGTACAATCGCTTCGCAGTTCAATGATCCAGGAATGAATTCTTTGTACAAAGTGATCATGGATAAAGTGGTTGAGAAAACAGGTGCAGACTTGAAATCAACTTTCCAGATAACAAAAGAAATGTCGGAGAAAATTTTTGTGATTCCACCAGATCGCACACGCTATTTATCTGAGATTTCTGAAAATAATCGTGCGTATGACAAATGGGTTGATGAGCAGGTAAAAGTAGCTGATCGCTTACAAGGATTGTATTCATCAATTGAAACAATTAGCGGATCTTCTGTAGAAGATAAAGATCGATTGGTAAAAGCATTACAAGAAACGTTTGAGACTGAAAAATTGAACTTTGACCCGAAAAACTGGGATATTTTACAAAAATGGGCTGATAAAAAAGCCATGTATAAAAATCCAACGTTTGAATTCAAAGTACGTGATAAAGTATTGAAATTAGATACGCATACAGAATCACTTTCGCACCTTCAAATTCCAAAAGTTGCTACACCGAAATACAATGGTTGGGGCGATATTTTACGTTGGTCCTTGCAAGAAAATGTACCGGGAGAATTCCCATACACTGCTGGTTTATTCCCATTCAAACGTGAAGGAGAAGATCCAACACGAATGTTCGCAGGTGAAGGTGGTCCAGAGCGTACAAATAAGCGTTTCCACTATGTTTCTCTTGGAATGCCAGCAAAACGCTTGTCAACAGCGTTCGATTCAGTTACACTTTACGGAAATGATCCTGATGTGCGTCCA
>JBDLVK010000020.1:0-12946 GCA_039804825.1 Bacteroidota bacterium | reverse complement strand
ATTTATAATTTTTGAAAGCAACAATTAAAATCATAATCCCGATGATTCCCATAATGGCCCATACAGATTGCATGTGGAAAACATAATGACACAATGCAAAAGTGATTAATCCCATTCCAACGGAAAAACCATAACTCACATACATCGCTCCGAAATAATAGCCTGGTTCGCCCAGCATTTCCTTTTTACAATGCGGACATTGATCATTCATATCAGGAATTGACAAAAAAGAACCTTTTTTGAAAACATCACCTTCTCCACAGAAAGGACATTTTTCTTTTACCATATTTACGAGGAGATTTGCCATGTTCGAATTGTTTCTCAAAGATACATTCAATAACGACTGCAAATTCAAAATAATTGTAATTTCGTTAAAAAAAGCATGACAAAATTCTCTGTTTTAGTTGGTTTAGTTATTTTGTTAAGCGCTTGTTTTAGTGTGAAAAACCAAGTTAAATACGTCCATTATTCTAGAGATCAATTTGATACATTAGTTAATTTCCCATCAATATATGTTAGTCCTAGAACCATTACCATTTGGAAACCGAAAGACTATTCAACTCATAAAAAATATGCAGTTTTATATATGCATGACGGACAAATGTTATTCGATTCAACAACTACATGGAACAAACAAGAATGGAAAGTCGATGAAACGATTGAATCGCTACTTGCAAGCCAATCAATACGTGATGTTATAATTGTTGGAATCGATAATAATCCACTGTTGCGACATGCAGAATATTTCCCTCAAAAACCTTTCGAATCATTGGATAAATCATTTCAAGATTCGCTCCTAACGCAAGCCAAAAGATATGGCTCTACAAATTTGTTTGGTGGACCTATACAATCAGATAACTACTTGAAATTTATTGTTCAGGAATTAAAACCATACATTGATAATCATTATTCAACCAAGAAAAATGCTGCCAATACCTTTATTGCAGGTTCAAGTATGGGAGGATTAATTTCCATGTATGCAATTTGTGAATATCCAAATGTATTCGGCGGTGCTGCTTGTTTATCAACACATTGGCCTGGAATTTTCACACTTGAAAACAATCCGATTCCCAACGGCTTTTTAACCTATTTATCGAATACTTTACCCTCTGCAAAAAAGCATATGATCTACTTTGATTATGGTACAGAAACCTTGGATAAATTGTACGAAGGAGTTCAGTTAAAAGTTGATTCAATCATGTGCCAAAAAGGTTATAGCGAAGACAATTGGTTGACAAAAAAATACGAAGGAGCGGACCATTCAGAAAATTCTTGGGCTAAAAGGCTGAACGTTCCTTTTACTTTTTTACTGAAGAATTAATAAGTTTATATTCAGGTGCTTTGGTTATTTTTACCTATTCAAACGATTGAAAAACTATGATTTTTGTATTAATTATAATTATTGTTTTGTTGCTAGTCATTGGCTATTTGCTCTATCAGCGATTAAAATTTGCTGAACAAAGAGCGAACCTATTGATTGAAAAACATGAAGCGCTAACAAATAAAATCGATAATATAAAATTAGAAAACCTCGAATCGCGTTTGAATCCACATTTGTTCAAAAACATCTTGAATTCAATTCAATCTCACGCTTATCAAACCTATTATGCATTGGATAAATTGGCAAATGTATTGGATTATATTCTCTATGAAAGTCGCAAAAAATATGTCACTCCAAAAGAAGAAATTGACTTCGCTTTGAATCTTATTGAAATCAATAAAATTAAGGTTAGTCCATTATTTGAATTAAAACTAAAAACCAAAATTGATGAACAAGCAGCTTTGTACAATAGTCCTGTTCTTGCACCATTAATTTCTATTGATTTAATTGAAAATGCATTCAAACATGCCGATTTACAAAGTGATGATTCATTCATTTCTATAGTAATAGAATTCAAGGATAATTGCTTTACGATAACTGTTTCGAACAAAATTTCCGATCAACAAGCTTTGAAAAAAGAGAGAAGTGGAATTGGCACTGCAACATTGGAAGAACGCTTGAATATAATCTACAAAGACAACTATAAACTGGAACGTTTTTCAGAAGGTAACACCTATTTTGCACAACTTAAAATCTTTATCCATGCCGAAAAAGATTAAATGTATTTTACTGGATGATGAGCTTCCAGGACTTACCTATTTAAAAATGTTGTGCGAACAATTGCCAGAGCTTGAAATTGTCAAAGTATTTAATAATCCATCGCAATTTCTTACAGAAATTAATCAGCTCGATTTTGACGTTTGTTTAATGGATATTGAAATGCCCGATTTAAACGGCTTGCAATTGGCTCCACTTTTGTCTGAAAAACACATTATTTTCATTACTGCCTATAAGGATTACGCAGCTGATGCATTCGATTTAAATGCTGTGGATTACATTCGTAAACCTTACAACAAGGAACGATTACAGCAAAGCATTGACAAGTTAAAACTATTGGTCAATGAAACCAATAAAACATCACTTACGATACAATTGAATACAGACAAAGGGAAATCGAAATTAAATTTAGATGAACTGATTTTTATTCGTGCCTCTGAAATTGATAGTCGTGATAAACGAATCCATCTGCTTTCAGATCGAATTATCAATGCAAAAAATATCTCTTTTGATAAACTCTTGGAGCAATTACCAAGCGATAACTTTTGTCGAATCAATAAAAAGGAAGTGATTTCTTTGGATTATGTGGCTCATTTTTCTTTTGATGAAATTACCGTCTATTTGAACCTTGAACATTCTAAAAAACTTACATTACAACTTTCTGAAGCCTTTCGAAAAGAGTTTATTTCACGCTATAGTGAGTAGCTTGTTACAAAATTACCCCGTTTCATTACAAAATTACATTCACTTAAAAAGAAGCACCTGATTCATTGAATTATTCTCAGCACTTTTGCAAAAAAAACCATGAAATCGCTGTTAATTATCCTATTTCTTGTTGCAAATGTCAGTTTCGCTTTTTGTCAAAATTTAAATCTCGGACCAGGAATCGGATTTTATCCAACAGGTACTGAAGCAGGGCTTGGTTTTAGATCAGCAAAAAATACTACATTCCTTTTTGAAGCTCGTATTACAAAATTCAATCTTTATAACAATCCTAAACAAGGAAGTTTTAATACTGAAACTAGTTTGCTTTGTCGAATTGCCTATTACGATCGTGTAAGATTGCACCTAGGTTTAGGTTTTAGAGGTGAATGGACAATTACAGCAAATCAAAATGATCGTTTGGGAGTAGTGATGCCTTTAGGAGTTGAAGCCTTTCCGTTTCCCTTTCAAAATGCTGGATTATTCTTCGAAGTAGCACCTTATTTTACCACTAACTCGTCGGGACAAAATTATGGACTACGCACTGTAGCTGGTTTTGCTTTTTACTTTATTAAAAAAGATCGAAATGAAAAGATTTAAAAATACTATATTTTACATTGGAATTATTGGAGGTTTCTCTGCTTTAATTTATTGGATTTTATTATTGGGTGCCAAACTAGAAATTGGTAGAAACATCGTTGAAAAGGAATCAAGTTCAAATCACTGGAATGATTTTTTAACTTCAATGGTTCACAATTTGGAACATCCCTTGGCTTTGTTGTTAGCACAGATTATTACGATTATTTTCGTTGCTCGTTTTTTTGGTTGGATATTTCGTAAAATTGGTCAACCATCAGTAATTGGTGAAATTTTGGCGGGAATTGTCTTAGGACCTTCGTTGGTTGGAATGTATTTTCCTGAATTTTCAACAATGCTATTTCCAAAACAATCATTAGGTAATTTACAATTCTTAAGTCAAATCGGATTAATTCTTTTCATGTTCGTAATTGGAATGGAATTGGACTTGAAAGTACTTAAGAACAAAGCACACGAAGCAGTTGTAATCAGCCATGCCAGTATCATTTTCCCTTTTGCCTTGGGAATTGGATTAGCATTTTTCATTTATCAATCTTTTGCGCCGCAGGGAATTCACTTCATTTCATTTGCACTTTTTATTGGAATTGCAATGAGTATAACCGCGTTCCCTGTTTTAGCTAGAATTGTACAAGAACGAGGCATTCACAAAACCAGGCTAGGAACAATCGTAATTACATGTGCCGCGGCTGATGACATTACCGCATGGTGTATTCTTGCTGCGGTTATTGCCATTGTAAAGGCCGGTTCGTTTGTAAGTTCACTTTATATCATTGCAATGGCTGCTGCCTATGTTTTGTTAATGATCAAAGTCGTTCGACCGTTTTTAAAACGAATTGGAGATTTGAATGTCAATAAGGACAATTTGAGCAAACCAATCGTTGCAATTTTCTTTTTGACATTAATAATTTCAGCTTATGCGACAGAGATAATCGGAATTCACGCACTGTTTGGTGCATTTATGGCAGGAGCAATTATGCCTGAAAATGCAAAATTTAGAAACATCTTTATTGAAAAAGTTGAAGATGTTGCTCTTGTTTTACTCTTGCCGCTATTCTTCGTATTTACTGGACTTCGAACAGAAATTGGTTTGCTAAATGATTGGAATTTATGGAAAATTACGGGACTAATTATTATGGTTGCTGTAGTTGGGAAATTCTTGGGAAGCGCATTGGCCGCTCGATTTGTTGGACAAAATTGGAAAGACAGTTTGACCATTGGAGCTTTAATGAATACACGAGGACTAATGGAATTAGTGGTTTTAAATATCGGTTACGACTTAGGAGTTTTAACTCCGGAAATTTTTGCTATGATGGTCATTATGGCACTTGTTACCACTTTCATGACAGGTCCAGCTCTTGATTTCATCAATTGGATTTTCCGTCACAAAGAGGAAATTATACCAAAAGAAATTAGTGATTTAAGCAAATACCGCATTTTATTGTCTTTTGGTCAGCCTGAAAACGGAAAAACGTTGTTGCGTTTTGCCAATGGTTTGGTTAAAAATTTAAAAGGAAATGCTGCAATTACCGCGATGCATCTAGCACAAAGTAATGAATCGCATCATTTTAATGTGCTCGAATACGAAAAAGAAAGTTTCGAACCAATTATTGAAGAATCTCAGCAATTGAATCAGAAAATCACAACACTTTTTAAAGCGTCAACTGATATAAATTCCGACATAACAGAAGTGGCAAACAAAGGTGAATATGATTTATTGCTTGTTGGAGTTGGACAATCAATCTTTGAAGGAAGTTTGCTTGGAAAAATTCTTGGTTTTACAACTCGTATCATCAATCCAGATCGATTGCTGAATCAAGTAACTGGTCGCGAAAGTTTGTTTGAAAACTCACCGTTTGATGATAACACGCGTTCAATCATTGCAAAAAGTAATGTTCCTGTAGGGCTTATGATAGACAAAGGATTAGAAAAATTAGATCGTATCTTTATTCCAATCTTTAGCATTCATGATACTTTTCTTATCATTTACGCTCAAAAATTAATCAACAATTCAAATTCGCAAATAACGATTTTGGATGCGTCAGGAGAAATAAAAAAACACGCTGAAATCAAAGAACAGATTCGAGCAATTGAGCAAACGGCACCAAATCACATTCAACTGATCAATGAACGACTTATTGAGAAACAGTTTTTACTTGAACAAGATTTGATGTTGGTAAGCTTAGATTCGTGGAAATCCTTGGTTGAAACGAATAGTACTTGGTTATCTAAGATTCCATCTACAATTATTATCAAAGAATAAGAAAATAGGTAACTTTGGGTATGAAAATTTTAGTCATACCCTTTTTTATTTGTTTCACTACATTTATTCTGGCTCAAACAGATACAAGCAAAGCCAAAATAACGCTTTCTGGATATGCTGAGATATATTATTCGTATGACCCAACGAATCCTTCCAACCATCAGAAATCAGGTTTTATTTTTTCACACAATCGTTCGAATGAAGTGAATTTAAATCTTGGATTCATCAAAGCGAATTATCAAACAAAAACTGTTCGTGCAAATATGGCCTTGATGGCTGGAACTTACGCGAATGCTAACTTAGCGAATGAACCTGGTCTGTTGAAAGCGGTTTATGAAGCAAACGTTGGGTTAAAACTTTCTAAAAAACACAATTTATGGCTTGATGCAGGAATAATGCCGTCACATATCGGTTTTGAATCAGCAATCGGAAAAGACTGTTGGAACCTAACGCGAAGCATGCTAGCTGATAATTCACCATATTTTGAAACCGGTGCTAAAATTGGTTTTACTTCAAAAAATGAAAAGTGGTTTATTTCTGGACTGATTTTAAATGGTTGGCAACGCATTCAACGTCAAGATGGTAACAATGCTTTAGCTTTAGGTCATCAATTAACCTATAAACCATCTTCAAAAATCACGTTAAACAGTAGTTCTTTTGTTGGATCAGACACTCCCGATAGTATTAGATGCATGCGGTATTTTCACAACTTATACGGCCAATTTCAACTTTCAAAAAAAATTGGGCTAATTGCAGGGTTTGACATTGGAATACAACAATTAAATAAGCACAGTAAAACATATGGAACATGGTTTTCCCCTGTTATTATTGGAAAATATTCTTTTAACACAAAATCAATAATTGCAATTCGAGGAGAGCTTTACTCTGATAAAGACCAAACTTATTTCATTACAGGTATATCAAATGGACTAAACTTAGTTGGATATTCAATAAATTATGATTTTAATTATTCAGAAAATGTAGTTTGGCGATTCGAAGCAAAAGGATATTCAAATGAAACAGCAATATTCAACCTTGTCAACCATCCTTCCAAGAATCAATATTATTTTACAACAGCTTTGGCTATAAGTTTTTAAGCATCCAAATGTTGCATGCAAAATGTCCAGAATTTCCTAGTGAATTATTCAACGTTTTGAAGCCAACACGCTCATAAAGATGAATTGCATTTGTTAATTCTGGCATTGTTTCTAAATAAACTGAAGTATAACCGAATTCAGACGCAGCGTTAAAACTCAAATTCATTAAATCTGTCGCTATACCATTTCCTCTAGTCTCTTTAGAAACATATAATTTGACTAATTCCACACAAGATTCTGGTAACCCTTGAGTCGGATAAATTCCACATGCACCAACAATAACGTTGTTTATTTTAGCTACAAAATAAGCACTTTTGGTATGCTGAAACAAGGTGAATAAATCGTCCGTTGTTGGATCTGTAAAAACGGTTCCCGGTTTATCAACACCATGTTCCTTTAAAACAGACCGAATTAATTTAGCCACTGATTTATTATCGTCAAGTTCGAGCTGAGAGTAACTTATTTCAGAAGACAAAGGCTAATTTTTTGGTTTAAAATAATGTGTGAATCCAAATCCAACAATGAGTGCTGTCGAAACACGATTGTATTCGCTTGGATCGTATCCACTAAATGTTTCGAGACCTATCATTTCTGGACGATACGCAAATCCTTGGAAGGAATAACCGATAACTAAACGATACGAGGTAAATTCATCGGCTGTTAAAATCAATCCAATACATGGTTCTAAATAGGTTGAATTCACTTGAACTGGTCCGCCTGAAATCGAATCATTTCTATCTGTTACAAAATAATTCTGGGTGTAGCCCATTTTAACAGAGACCTCCGTAGCAAAATGATCACTGTGAAATTTTTCCCAACCAACTTTTAAAAATACACCTCCACTGTGCATCCCACCATACACTTTTTTCGGAACCTTAAATTCATTGATTGCGAAATAGCTATATTTCAATCCTGCTCCAACTATTAAATGATTTTTAAAGGCATATTGATAGTATGGCTCAATACTAACCAAGCCTTGCATAATTGATTTAAATGGTTTGTTGGAAAAACTGTTTGGTAATCCTAATTCAACATTAAAGGTATGTTTTGGTTCTGTGACTTGAGCATTCACCATACCAAATGCACAGAAAAAAAATAATATGAATAGGCTTTTTGTCATCATGTATTGAACGTAAATCTACTCAAAATATTATTATCAAAAAACGTATTCACCATGAATCTTTGTTAGACCAGTCCCTGATAGTTAGGTCAAACTATCAGGGGATAGGATCTTGGGTTGTTGTAGGGAAGGGACCTGCTTTCAAAAGGAGTTTCAGTGAAGAGTGATTAAGCTCTCATTTCCTTCATTTTATCAAAAAATATAGCAGTTTCAAATAAAATAATTTTGTCATTCGGAGAAAGAACTACTCTTTTCTTATTATAAAGCTCATTCACTATTCTTTTCATGTCATAAAGCATTTCCAAAAACAAAGTGTGATCAACCGATAAACTTAATCGATACTTCCAGTCTTGAAAGTTTTCAAATGCGCTAATGATATTCGTCCAACGCTCTATACTTGATTTCGGGCAAGAATTACATGATGAAAGCACCTGACCAAGTTCTTCTAGGCTTGTTTTCGATTTTATTAAATCTTGTAATTCCTCTGTGATACTGTCCAACAAAATCAACACTTCCCGCTCTGGCTTTGCTTCATTGACAAAATCACTATTTGAAATTAAAGCACACAAATTGAATTTTTGATTACGTATTGCTACTATGTTCTTACCTTTTGATTTAAACAACAATTCACCAATCGTGCATTGTGAATCCAATACTTCAATCATTTCATTATCGATATCTGTTGAATGCTCAAAGTGCGCTTTTTGAACAAAAATTTGATCAGAATTAATCCATTTAGAATCTGGTGCTAAATGACAAATCGTAACACTATGGGTCAAAAACGCAAACAAATCACCAACCATTGTGCTTAATGGTAAACTGAATGCTTTTTGAACACCTTTGTATTCAAATGATATTAACATTTCTTGTCCTTCTGCACCAACAAAATGTCTAGGTTTAACGCGACAAGTAAATGATTTTCGTTCACTCAATTGATCATGATAAAACAAGGTAAGCTCTAACACGCTTCTTCTTAATTCTTCAAAATTACCGAAAGTATCAGCCAATTTGGCATCCAACTCTTTTAAAAGAGGCAGTCGCGATTGATCAAAATTACTTTTAGCCTTCATAATTTGTTTCGAAATGATGAACAAAAACAATGGTAACAAAAATGCAAGCATTTAAAAGATTGAATACTTCAAACTTCCCATTGCTTTCTGCCTCAAACATACAAAATGAAAATTCCATCAAAAAATTTTCTACCCTGTGGTTTTCCGTAGTTTTTGCATTTTTTTTTGTTCAACAACACTTTTTAATTAAATTGTATTACGATTTAAACAAATTAATCACTTAACTACTACGATATGTCAAACATTACTGCAAAAGATGTGTGGAAAGTTCTGCACGCTGATTTAATCGGAAAAGATTCACATAGAGGTATAACTTTAACTTATGGTTGGTTTGCGAATCAAGTTGGACACTTTGCTCTTGGATTTGTACCTTCCTATTTTGTTCATTTATGCTCGAAGCATTCGTTTTTTCATTCAGCATTTTATGTCGCACTGTTTTGGACTGTATTTGAAACCTATAATGTGCTTTCTCCCTTGTATAAGAAAGAGTACAAAGGAAATAAATCATTCAAGGTTCAATGGGGAAACATCGTTTTTGATATGTTCACGGATTTGTGCTTTTTTTGGATTGGGTGTACGACTTACTTTCTTTCCCAAGTACATGATAAAAATGTTTTAGTCGTTTTTCTTGCAGGATTAGCACTCATGTTTTTTTCAATTCGCTATTGGGTTTTAACAAAATTGTATCAGCAAAACGCATTATTTCCATATCAATTTAGACTTAGTCAATGGGATGTTCCAATTCAAAAAAAGTACATTACATTGATTGTCGATTTCTTAAAAAAGAAACCTTCTGGACAACATTTTATTGTTTTAGGTAACAAAGGAAAAGGTAAAACACGTTTAATGGTTGGATTGGCAAATGAATTTTCGATTCGTCATAAAACATGTACTTACACAACTATGTCAAAATGGGCGTCCATGCTTGAAGAAGATGATCAAACGTTGAAAGAAACAGCCTATTCAATTTGGAATTGGAGTAATTCTCAATTCCTACTTATCGATGATATCAATCCAGGAAATCCATCAGAATCAAACAAAACAAGTGCGCAAGAAACCTTTGAATATATCAATAAGAAATATTCAGAACGAAATAAAACTGCCCTAAAAACAATGAATGTTGCCTGGGTTGTAGGAGAATGTTGTGAAGGCGAATCCGCAAATGATTGGAAAAAAATGATTGAAGAATTAAATGTTTCAGCCGACTCAATCCATATAATCGACCTTAATATCATCTAAGGTAACAAATTATTTTGGAAAGCAAATGCAATCAAATGAGCGTTATTTTTCACATTGAATCGCTGAAATAGCGGATGTATTCTCTTCTCAATTGCAGATTGAGATACATCCAATTGCTCGGCCATTTCTTTGTAGGCATATCCATCTGCAAGCATTTTAAGAACTTCCAATTCTTTCTGAGAAATGTGAAAAGGATAAAACAAACTTTCATTTAAATCTGTTTCAAATGCGTCTTTTTCAGGTCCATAAGCTGCATAGCGCATCACCTTGCTAAATTTTAAGCCCGGATCGACTTGAAAACGACCTTTAATCGATTTTAAACGTCCATCCTCAAATGTTTCAAAAACACTTACTTTGGCAGTAACAGGTACTTCCGAACCGTTTCTATGAACAATTTTCAATTCAATCGTAAAGCTGTATTCTGTTAGCTTTTCATTACGTTGATGTAAAAATTTCAATGCTTTATCATTGATTTCATTCACAAATGGAGCAAATGCCGGAGCCGTAAAATTTACAATTTCTAGCATGTTGATTTCTTCGTTTGGAATTCCACACACTTCCTCCCAACCATCTGCATATAGCATTCTACCTTTCTCAAACGAATAAACGTAAATTCCTTCTAATGGGTACTTATAAGTTTTAACACGAAAATCTTTAGCAAAATCTGAACTCAAATCAGCTGGAACGTTGGTAATAAAACCTTTAGAATATGCACCTAAATCATCCATTACTTGATTTGAAATTAATGTTATTAAACCGTTTTACTATTCAATTTTTAAAGTTATAACTATTTTTATAATTTATGAATGAGGATGAATATTTTAACAAACTCAATCTACCAATTTCATCTTTTTCAATAAAAAAGAAGCATTCATATTTTGGCAAATTCCTGGTCGAATTTTATAATCAAAACTTAATTCATCATTCACAATCGTTGAATCAAAATACCAGTTTTTATATGACGGATTATTATTTGCTAATTCACACAAGGACAAGTCATGTGTAGCAATTACTCCCTTAGCATTAAGCGATTCCAACTTTTCCAAAAATTTTGCAGAACCAATTTCTTTGTCTTTTGAGTTTGTACCTTTCAAAATTTCATCCAAAATAATGAATACCTTCTCCCCTTTTTCAATCGCATCCATGATGAATCTTAAACGTGTTAATTCAGCGTGGAAATAGGAACTTTCAACTGTTAAATCATCTGTTGTTCTCATCGAAGAATACAAACTCATTTTCGGAATTTCACATCGTTCAGCTAAAATCGGAAATCCAGCATTTGCAGCGATAAAAGCTAAACCTAAACTTCTCAAATAGGTACTTTTACCAGCCATATTTGGCCCTGTGATGATTAAAAAATGATTTTCTTCCTTCAATTCTACATCGTTGCAAATTCGCTTATTCGAAAGAACAAAGGGATGACCTAATTTTGAAATACTGATATAATCACGCTTTGAAAATTGTGCATAACAGGTCTCGGGAAAATTAAATCGATAAACAGCGCCTGAAATCCATACTTCTAATTGCGCCAATTGTTCCTCCCACTTTCCTAATTTTGATTCATTTTGAACTTTCCATTGATTCCATTGATGAATCACATGATAATCCCAAGCCAAATAAAAATTTAAAACGGTACCAACCAACAAGTTCATTCTAAAATCCATTCGGTTTTGTATTTTCGCTAATTGGCGCAGTGAATCCAATAAATTTTGCTCACTTGTAAATAGTGCTTCTTGATTTACTTGCAACAAACCAGGTTTTAATTTCAATTTCTGATATAATTCCAATTGTCGTTCCTGCATTTTAACCTGACTTGAATAACTGGTCACCTGGGAAGTAATGACATTTACTTTAGAGATATTTTTCCCAATTAATCCAAGAATGAAGGCAATATAAAAACTAAAAACTGTCACAGAAATAAGGTCAAAACTCACCAATACTGTAGCAGTAATCGACAAAATTGGAACGAGAAACCGCATGAATGGAGCTTCTTTCAATTCTCGACTTTCTATACTGGTAATTTTTTCAAATGAACGATCTAATTCTGCTTTGTCGAATACTAAACCTTCAGCTAAAAACGTCTGACACCAATCCATTTCAGAAGAAAATGATTCAATTGCCTCATTTGCCAAGGCATGATCTTCTACACCATACATTAATTGCCTAGCCAACAAATTTGATCCTTTTCTTGAAACTGTGCGATTGAATAATTGATAAATACTCTTTTTACCAAACAAATCCATGTCAAGTGCAAAAGCATGTTGTGCATTTCTGTATTCATTTCCTTCGTCAAAATGAAGCCAATCACCATTCAGGACATTGATTTCCTCTTGGTTTATTTCAATTAACTTCTTCCATTTATCGCGAAGGTATTTGGCGTTTACTGAAAGATTAACCAATACTAAAAACAGAACGAAGAAAACTACAAAGCCAATGAATGCCATTGTTGATCCCCAAAAAAAGTACAATGAATTGAATGCCAATAGAAAAGAAAACAACCGAAATGTTCCGATCAATTGATACCGTTTTTTTGCTCGAACATATTCAACCTGGCATGATTCAATTCGATTTGTATAATAAGCCCTGTTCTCCAATTTTAAGATTTTGTGTTATTGCAAACATACTGATTCTTTAGCCGCACATTCTAAAAATTAATCCTTATTTTTAAGTCGTGAATAAGAACATCGATCGATTAAAACTTGCCCATTTTGGAAATCTTGAGCTGCTTGCAAAACAAGTGGTTGAAGGATTTATTACGGGATT
>JBDLVK010000019.1:0-53801 GCA_039804825.1 Bacteroidota bacterium | reverse complement strand
GTATGAAGCGAAGAAAAAACACAAATTAGCGCTAAAACATATTAATGACGCGATAATTTTCAATCCAGAAGTGGCAGATTATTATGTGCTACGCATTGAAATTGAGAAAAAATTGAACTTGAATGAGGCTGTAAAAGAGGATGTTATTCTTCTTGAAAACGTAAAAAAGGCGTCCAATTGACTCACTTGTTAATATAGATTTATTCTAAATAAAAACCTAGGTAAATATTGAACAGAATTTCTATATTTGATTCGTTAAAAATAAACTAGATTATGCTTAAAATGATTACAAAAATAACAAGCGTTGTTGCTGGCGTTTGTTTAACCTTGACTGCTTTTGGTCAAACATCTGGAAACTTAACGTTTTCATACACACCAACATCTCACACAGGTTATACTGGAACTAAAAACGTTTTAGCGATTTGGGTTCAAACGAGTACTGGAGCATTCGTAAAAACGAAAGTAAGAAGAGTAGGAAATGGAACGAAAGACCATTTACCAACGTGGGCGGTTAATTCAGGTGGAACTGCTGCAAACGCTTTAGGAGCAGGATGTAATACAGTGAGTGCAGCTACAGGAGCTACTTTAGGTTCATTTACTACTCAAAATGTTACTTGGGACGGTACAGACGTAAACGGAAACGTTGTTGCTGATGGAACATACAAAATAACAATTCAATCAACTTGGGATCACGGTTCAGGAGGTACAGTTACTCGTTCATTTACATTTACCAAAGGTGCGACTGCTGACGTTCAGACTCCAACAGCTGATGCTAACTTCACAAACATTGCTTTAGCATGGAACCCATCTGCTGCTGGTGTTGAAGAAACTGCAGGTGTTGAAGGAGTGACAGTTTATCCAAATCCAAGTGCTGATGGAATCTTCACTGTAGAATTTGACAAAGCAACTTCAATCAAAGTGGTTGACGTATTAGGAAATACATTGTCAGAAGAGAAATTGGATGCAACTACAGATATTAAAACTGTTGATTTATCAGCTTATTCAAATGGAGTTTACTTTATTTATGTTTACGAAGGAAACAAGTCTGGTAAATACAAAGTTGTTGTAGAAAAATAAGATTCAAACGATTGTTTTAGACTAAAGGCTTTCTTCGGAAAGCCTTTTTTTATGTCTAATATCCTGGTTGAATTTCTGGAAGGATCAATCGTTTGGCTCCATTCGTTTCGAACACTTGGAAATCACCGTTCTCATCTGAATAAATCAATATGGCTTCCAATTCTTTGTGCTTTTCTAAATAGATCTTCGCTTTTTCAAGACCCATGACTAAAATGCCCGTTGCGGTCGCGTCAGAGGTTATGCAATCATTCGAAAAAATGGAAGCACTCAATAAATTATTACTGGTCGGATAGCCTGTAGTTGGATCGATGTGATGTACCACTTTTAAACCATTGACTTCTGTAAATCGGCGATAATTGCCAGACGTGGCAACTGCCAATTGATTGATTTCAACCAAAACCATAAATGGATTCGTGGAAATTTTGTTGTCAAATGGTTCTTCGATGCCAACAGTCCAAGCGTTACTATCTACTTGCTTTCCTTCAGCGTATACTTCACCGCCGATCTCAACAATGAAATTCCTGATTCCATTCTTTTTAAGCAACCTAGCTACCAGATCAACCGAATAGCCTTGCGCAAAGGCATTGAAATCAAGGCGGACACCAGGATCTTTTTTAACGATCTTGTTTCCTTTCAATTTGATTTTATCGAAACCAACGAACTGACGCAAACTATCAATCAAATCTTTTGAAACCAAATCATATTTCTCTGGTCCAAATCCCCACGCATTGACAAGCGGATAAACAGTTGGGTCGAATGCTCCGTTTGTGTTTTTGTGGATCTCTTTCGCTTTCTTAAAGCAGGAAACAAATGTTTCATCGACTACCACATTCGGTTCATTGCGATTGATTTTCGAGATAATCGAACTCGTATCATACGTTGAAACAGATTTATCGAAATCCTTCAAAAGCTGTGTTATTTCTGTACTGAAATTTCTGTTTTCAGCATCAAAATAAGTAATGTGATAAGTTGTTCCTTGTGCTTTTCCTTCAATATAAACGGGTTCTTCTTGTGTGCGTGCGACCATTGAAAGTAAACAAAAGAATAAGGATAAAAACGTGTAGTTCATCGGGGTACTATTTGAAGACGAATTTAGGGAATATCTTTGATTTTTAGTGTCCCGATTTTTCAACGCTTATACTACCGATTTTTCAACGCTGAGATTAAAGAGGACTGTGAGAGCGCTGAGTGGGTGCTTCGCTTGTTTTGCGTTTTGCTTGTTATGGCGCTTTGCTTATTTGGCGCTTTGCTTGATTTTTTACCGCAGAGGCACAGAGGTCGCAGAGTTTTTGACACCCTTAATTTTCTTCATACTTATTCAGCTAGAGATGCTACTATTATCCAGTATCTAATTTTTTGTTCTTCATTTACTAACTTTGCGCTCTCTGTGCCTCTGCGGTAAAAAAAAATCAAGCTCAGCGCCCATTCTTTCGCTCTTCAAATACTAAAACCGAAACTTGATGGTTCTCGGCGTTAACTTAGAAACTCATCTGTAACCAAACCTTCTCATTGAACTTATTCTTCTGTGAAATGTAAAACCCCTAACTTTACATCACGCGCTACTTAATTTGGTTCTTATGAAGATTGCTAATTATTTCAAAACGTCTATTTTACTTTTTTCTGGCCTTTCATTGCTTTTAACGTCTTGCTATGAACATTCACGTTCGGATGCATATAGCTATGGAAGTGGCGCAGGATCAGCACTGGGTAGTGGAGCATCAGGTTCACCGGCACCAGGTAAACTCAATTATAGAAGTGTCAGTTCACCAGTTATTAATTCAGGATGGGTTTCAGAGGGTGTTTATAGCTACGAAAAAAGATACAATGGTAATGCTGATATGTACATCAGTGCAGATTCAATTTCGGTGGATCCGTTGACAGGTGAAGAAATTGGTTCAAGAGCGCAAATCCATTATCCTGAAGTTGCAGCCTTGTACGAACAATACAATCCATTTACAGAAAATGAATGGGTAAGAGCAGGGAAGGAGCACAAAAGTACCTTTGGAATTGATGTTGACAATGCATCCTATACCAATTTCCGTCGTTTCGTGAATCAGCAACAATTGCCACCGAAAGATGCCATTCGTATGGAAGAATGGTTGAATTACTTTAACTATGAATTGGAGGCACCAGCTGCAAACGACCCGCATCCGGTGAAAATTGCTACTGAAGTTGGTCCTTGTCCGTGGAATGAAAAGGACGAATTGGTGATGATCAAACTCCAAGGAAAATTACCAGTGGAAAAAGACTTAGCGCCATCGAACTTGGTGTTTCTAGTTGACGTAAGCGGTTCCATGAATGCGATCAATAAATTGCCTTTAGTGCAAGAAAGCATGACGAAGTTGGTGCTGAAATTACGTCCTCAAGATAAAATGAGCATTGTTACCTATGCTGGTCGTTCCGAAATTACCTTGCTTCCGACTTCAGGTGCAGAGAAACAAAAGATTTATGATGCCATCAATAAATTGGCTTCCGGCGGTGGAACACAAGGTTCTGGTGGTGTCAATGCAGCGTATAAATTGGCGGAAGAAAATTACGACCCTTCAGGAAACAATCGCATTATTTTGGCGACCGATGGCGATTGGAACATGGGAATTACAAGTCGTGATGAGTTGAAAAAACTGATTGAAGAGAAACGTAAAACAGGCATTTTCTTAAGTGTGTTAGGTTTTGGAATGGGCAACTTGAACGACGCAACCATGGAAGTCTTGGCTGATAATGGAAACGGAAATTATGCGTACATCGACAATGATCGCGAAGCAGATCGCATTTTCAATACTGAATTTGCCGGTGCGATGTACACAATTGCTAAAGATGTGAAATTGCAAATTGCTTTCGATTCAACCGTGGTGGAACAATACCGTTTAATCGGTTACGAAAACCGAGTGTTAGAAAACTGGCAATTTGAGGCGGATACGATTGATGCTGGAGATTTGGGCATGGGACAAAACGTAATCGCTTTTTACCAAGTGAAGCGCAAGTCTGGACAAACAGGTAGCTTGGGTAAAATCGATTTCCGTTACAAACCATTGAAAAGTGATCAAAGTATTTTGTTGAGTGAAGTATTGAGTGCAAAAACGGAACAACTTTCGGGCGATTATCACTACGCTTCGTGCGTGGTAGAATTCTGTTTGGCACTGAGAGAAAGCGAATACCGTGACAATGCAAACATGGCGCGCGCAATTCTGAGAGGAAGACAAAATTTGGGGAATCCTGGCAATCATTTGAGCTATGACAAGCGTGTGGAGTTTGTGGGATTGATGGAAAAGGTGGCTCCTTGGTGGACGGAATACGTTTTTGAGGATGCACCGAAACTCACCGAAGAGAAATTAGCAAGTTTGAAAGTCTTCCCGAATCCTGTTGCAACAACTACCACTGTGGAAGTACCAAAAGAATACAGTGGAGAGTGGAGTGTGCAAGTGCTCACGATGGATGGCGCTCTAATGAAAGTGGAGCATTTCAAGGAAGTGCAACAAGGAACAATTTCCATGGAAGACTTACCTGCCGGGGCATATTTGTTTAAAATCTATGGAGGTGGTTATGGTTTTGGGTATGTGAGAGTGGTGAAATCTTAGGAGCAAAGAGTGTTTAGTGACACAACGCTGAGGGACCAAAATTTTAACGCTGAGTAGCAAAGTAAAAGTAGAGCGCCGAGAGGGAGTTTCGCTGTGTTTAGCTCTACGTGTGTGAATAAAACCTCCGCGAGACTTTGCGAACTTTGCGCCTCTGCGTTTAGAAATTCACTTTCCCCCAATCGGGATTCAGTTGTAAACCATGAGGAATCACTTTTCTTCAATGAGGATTCAGATGAAATCGCCGAGGGACGAAAAATTCACAGCGGAGATTCAGTTGAAAGCTACGGGGATTCACTTGTAAGGGATGAGGATTCACTTTTCACTTATCGGGGACGAGTTGTAATTAATCGGAAACGAAAAAAATCACCCCGTAATCCATTTGTTGTTTTGAGGTAGCCATTTTTGCTGGTTGAGCTACTCATTAGTTTCACGCGAGTAGGTTGTTTTAGCTAAGGAGTGTGTTAATTTAATGAACGGTTCAAGCTCGGTGCATCTCCAGAAATGCGGAACAAGTCTCGGAGGATAAGCGCAAATCACTCTGTCTGAGATTAATTCTGAGACATGCATGAAATCACAAATTATAAATTTCAAATGACAAATCTTTTAATAGAAAACTTTTCATCTGAGGAAATCTTTTCATAATCCAATCAAATTTTCCTCCATCAAATTTTGTCACGTCAGCAAGAAACGATAAGTTTAAAACTTCATTCAAAAGACACTACTTACCATGATTAACATCCACTTCAAAATATCAATTAACGCGCCTGTAAACCTTGTGTTTGACAAAATGCTTGGACTTACCAATAAAGCAACATACGAGCATTGGACAGCAGCCTTCAATCCAACTTCGAGTTATGAAGGGAATTGGGGGCAAGGACAAAAAATGCTGTTTGTTGGGGTAGACGAGAATGGTGAAAAAGGCGGAATGATTTCCCGCATCGTGGCGCATGAACCCAATCGTTTTATATCCATTCAGCATTATGGAATTTTAAAAGGCGATGTTGAATTAACAGAAGGCGAAGAAGTAGAAGAATGGGCAGGTGGACTGGAAAATTACACCTTTGAAGAAACGAATGGAACTACAACTGTTCGAGTTGATTTAGACACCGCAGAAGATTTTCTAGATTACATGAATGAAACGTATCCTTTGGCACTTGCGAAGTTGAAGAAAATGTGTGAAGGGTAGAAGAATGCACTATGATCCTTTTCTAAGTTTAATTCATAAATTGTTGTAAATCATGAACAAAAAACAACTTGTTACAACCATAATAGTCGGAATTGTTTGTTTTGTCTTGGGCTATTGGTTAAAGACCTTGAATTCAAACCATCAGGAAGTTGTTTCCTCTCATAAAGACCAAACGAGTGCTGATACATCATCTAACTCAGCCAATAGAACAAAGCAATCCTTTGATCATTCTGATGAAGAAATCGATTATTCAAAACTGCTCAAAGGGAAATATACTTTACGCGGAGCCGACTGGGCAGGATTTGAATTTATGAAACGTAACACTGCCACTTGGACAAATGAATTGTTTCCAAATGATCCCGATACCTTGCGCATCAATTGGATTAACAATAGCACCTTCGTCGCTACTTTTGTCTCAGGTACAATAGATGAATGTCCACCAAACGTGTGGATCAAACAAGTTGTTTCTTTAGATGGGAAAAAACTCCAACTCCAAGAAATCAATACAAGTTGGGTTGATGCAAAAGAGGAAGTGTTGACCTTTGTGAAGGAGTGAAGTTGAAAAAACGTGCAAGTAAATTTTTTATGTAAATTTAAGCGTAAAGCCAATCTGCCTATGAGATTTCTTATCTACTGTTTAACAAGTGTTATTCTACTTATATTTTCATTCACCAGCTGCGACCTGCAACAGAAAGCAACTACACGGAACCAAGAAGAAGAAATTGAATACAATGATACTTTAGCTGAGGAGCGTGAAATTGAGCTTCCTTTCAAAATTACCAAGGGAAAAGAATTATTTGATTCGAATCACGTAAAACTCACGTTTTTGCAGCAAGGAGACTTGTTCAACGTAAATGTTGTAATTGATTTAGGGAAAGACTTTGTGATTCCGATGGTGTACAACCGCGATTTTCAATCAAAGGAGAAAGCAGATAATATAGCCTTTTCGTTATCGTTTGATGCAGGAAAAGGACATTTTTTTGTTTTTGATTCTCAATCGATCAACGATGGAAAAGTTGATTTTTCTTTTGACATTCATCCATCCGATTTATATTCATTGAAAGCGGGTGAACAAGAATTAACCGTGAAATTATCGGGTGAATTGGTTTCGTTTTTCAGCGTTCGATCGAAAGTAAAACCAGTTCAAGCTGAAGTGAAAGTGAAATACAAGGTTCCAGAAATTTATAAATCAACCATTTATTTTAAATCCTTAAAACTGAACAAAGAAAGTGTTTCTAAATTGTTGGGCGATAATGATTTTTCGAATGACGCGCCAGAAGCAGGAATTTATGTTTCGTGTAACGATGAATTGATTTTACTGGAAAGCACTGAGAATTCCTATGAGTACAAAGTGAAACACAAAGCCGACTTCTATCATTTGTCGCCCGAGGACCAACTAGACATTGAAGCTGTCGATAAGGATTATTTTTTAAATCCAAATGATTACATAGCAGGAAGGTATTTCACGCTGCAGGAATTGGAAGGTGAGACCTACAAAAACTTCCCAATGGAACACATTGAAGAATTGTGGATCTATTGTAAACAACATGGGAAGGTGAATGTAAAATAAAACCCGTATTGATAAGTCGCGACTTGACTCTCATTAAAACTAAGAAATAACAATTTTGTGAATTCAACTAAACAACAATTTAAATGGAATAATAATAGAATAGTTATCTATTCAATTATGCCTTTTTTATGTTTGATGATTTTAAGTTATTACTTTTTATTTGCTGAACATAAAAATGGGATGCAGCCCTATTTTATGACGGGATTTTTGTTGACACCGGTGCTAGTTTATTGCCTTCTTTTATTTAAACATCGTGCGAATTATGGAAAACAGCTTCTTGTGTTATCAGATGATCAGCTAATTTGTCTTGACAAGGAAGTTATTTGTCATCAATACTTATTCACTGAAATTGATTTCATTACAGAATATTCTACCAATCGCTTACCTTGGAGTCGACTTTGTATTTGGGAAATTACCTTAAAAGATGGAAGAAAAATGAAGATTTCAAGTGTGTTGATTACAAAAAGTAGTTTTGAGAAAAATTTTACAATAGATAAATCAAAACCATCGTTATTTCCTTATTGAATAACACTAAGTCAGTCAAATGTATTGGCGGGAAGTTGAATCTAGATTATAATAAGTCAATGTTTAAACGTATCATACCATTTTTTTTAATTCTATTGTTTCTCCAAAGTTGTGAGAATAAACCCAAGAATGACTATTTCTTTGTGATAGGGGATTTCAGAAAAGAAATAGAAAAAACTAAAGATTCTTCGGTTTCCATTCTTCCCGTTTTTTATGAAACCCACAATTTCATTTTTTACAATGACACGACAATCTATTATCACTATTATGATCGTTTTAATTGGTGCGAACAGGAATAGATGGATCCAAACCACCACATTTATATATTGTCCCGGATAGCTTGAAACAAGTTCCTATTGAGCAATTGTTTTCTTTTATAAAAGAGACAACTAAAATTAAAGAACAACATGGAGATTTAACTATTGTGACTGTCTCTACGCGAAATGATACAATACGCAATTTGCTTATTCCATTTATGATTGAATTGTATAACAAAGTTCCAAATTTTGGCGTCAGTGTTCGTAGATGCACTGAAGAAGAAGAAGTGGTTGCAAAAGCAAAATTTACTAAAACGCCTTTCGATCCGAATAATTATAAATGGAAAAATGGATTTGATTCTCCACCGATTGAACCTCCAACTGATGAAATGATGAAGGCAATAGAATAAAATCTAACTTTATTGAAATTTGAAAGAATAACTATGAAATTGATCATTTACAGTGTCGTAAGCTTTATCTCTTTAAGCTTACATAGCCAAAATGAAACATTTGATTTAAATCAACTATATGGTTCTTGGCGAATAGATTCTACTGCTGAGAATATTTTTGAAAACAGAAGAAATGCAGTGAATGAAGAGTTTTTCGTTTTTGATCAAGCGAATTTTTTGAAAATGACAGCAATCGAAGATGGACTTTTAAAAACCTTTACACTTGGAACCTATGTTGTACAAAATGATTCACTACTTATAACAACTTTGGGCGGTTCTAAGAATATGAAATATAAGATACTTTTAAAAGATGATTTTATTCAATTAGATGCATCCTTTTCAATCAGTAGCACGAATAATCGGAAACCTACATTTTTTCTTGGAAGGAAGAAGATTGTAATAGAAGACTGAACCAGTGGATTCATTTAAATAACTCCGTACTGACAAGTCGCTACTTGTCAAGCTTAATTTTTAAACAGCCTAGGAATGAAAACGAAAAAACTAACCTTAACAAGAAAATTGAATTTTGCACTCAGTGGAAGGAAATTCAAAGTAATTATCGATGGGGAAGAAGTCGATGAACTAAGTACCAATCAAACAAAGACAATTGAAATTTCTGACGCTGCTCAAGAATTAAAGATAAATGTGATGAATTATGAATCTAAAAGAATTAATTTATCAGCGGTTCACGATAATGATTTATTGGAGATAAAACAAAATGTGCTTTCAACCATTAGTTCTATTCTAGTTGCCATTGGTGCCGGAGCTTTTTTGATTTCTAAATTCATCTTTGAAAATGAAAACCCGGTCATTTTGTATGTTGTTTTTCCGTTCGTTGTTCTTTCCATTTATTTCTCAAACTTAGGAAGAAAACAAGTCATTCAGATAAAAAAGATAACGTCAAAATGAATATCAAAAACTTCGAATTCAAAGCAAAAGTCAATGAACTTGAAATGCTTGAACAAAAACTTTTGTCTTTAAATCCCATATTTCAAGGATTAGATCATCAAATCGATACGTATTTTAATGCAACATCTGGCCGACTGAAATTGCGTGAAGGAAACATTGAAAATTCCTTGATTTATTATGACCGACAAAATGTGCAAGAAGCAAAGGAATCGCATATCATTCTGTACCAACATGCACCAAGTAAATCATTGAAAGATATTTTAATCAAGCAATTAGGGATTAAGGTAATCGTTGACAAAAAACGAAAGATTTATTTTATTGACAATGTAAAATTTCATTTCGATCAAGTGGATCAATTGGGAACCTTTATTGAAGTTGAAGCCATTGATACGAAAGATGAATTCACAATCGAACAATTGAAAAAACAATGTGATGAATATTTTAATTTTTTCGAATTATCTGATGATCAATTAATCGATCAATCTTATAGTGATTTGTTGATTTCACTGAATAATGAGTTTTAAACCTTTTATAGAATAGACTTTCCCAAATCTCAATTCTTTCTATCTTTGCCCCAATAATACTAAACGAATGAAAATAACACTACTTTTTACCTTTTTCTTCTTACTTGCTAATTCCTTTGCTCAACAAGATAAACGTACTTATTTGAACAAGGATTTCGATACGTGTACAATTGCTCAAGCACGATATTATACCGAGTTCAAACGATCGGGGACAGATCAACACGTGTTTAAAAATGTATACAAGCTGGACGGCAGTCTAATTAGTGTTATTTCTTTTTTAAACGACTCGTTAAAACATTTTGATGGACCTTATTACACGTTCTATGACAATGGTCAAATGGAAGATTCCATGTTCTATGTCAATAATGAATTAAATGGAAAATGTCGTTCCTATTTCGAATCTGGTCAGCTAAAAGCAAAAGGCAATTTTGTTGAAGGAGAATTTCATGATTCATTACTGACGTTTTATCCTTCTGGAAACAAAAAACGCATCGATTTTTATGAAAATGGAGAATTAATCAAAGGAAGCATCTACGATGAAAAAGGAATGGTTTTACCTTATGAAAATTATTATGTTGAAGCTGAATATCCTGGGGGCAACGAAGCAATGATGAAGTTTATAATGGAAAATGTTGTATATCCTGAAGATGCGTTAATCTACGAAATCGAAGGAAAGGTTTTTATTCGATTTATGGTCGACTCTCTTGGCAATGTAAAAAAAGCAAAAGTGATGAAATCAATTAGTCCTATTTTATCGGAAGCAGCTCTGGATGTTATCGGTAAAATGCCAAATTGGACACCTGGTAGAATTGATGGTGAAAATCACGATTCCTATTTTCAATTACCGATAAATTTTGACATGGATGGTGGTGTATCGAATGTCAATAAACGCTTACTTGCCAATTTATTCTGGACGAAAAAAGAAAAATTGATGGATCCATCGACCAATGATAAAATTGACGTTTCGAAAAGAGGTAAAACAACAATTTACTACAAAGATTCTGCTTCAGGAAAAACAAAAACAGCAAGCTTAACAGTAAAAGAACTGGAAGCATTTAGGAATTTGAAATTCGAATCAATGCGTTCATGTAATGATTGGTATCAATTATATAATCAACAAAAAGTGGAAGATTTGAAAAATATGGGACGTTAATTATTTTGGACATTAAACGATTACAAAGAAATAATTCCCTAATATTGATTGATGAATTTAACCCTTAAAAACCGATGCCATGAATGAAATCAATGGAACCTTAATTATTATCCCAATTGTCTTGCTCTTTATTGTAGCATCGTTTGTAACAGTGCAGCAAGGAACAATTTCAGTTGTTACGATGTTCGGGAAATACCGTCGTATTTTACACCCTGGATTGAATTTTAGAATTCCTTTTTTAGAGAAGATTTTTAGTAAAGTTTCGATTCAGAACCGTGCGATTGAGATGGAGTTCCAAGCCATTACACAAGATCAAGCAAATGTGTATTTCAAAGCCATGTTGGTGTATGCCGTTTTGGACGCAAACGAGGAAACAATAAAAAACGTTGCCTTTAAATTCATGGATCAACGCAGCTTTTCACAAGCCTTGATTCGTACAATCGAAGGTTCAGTTCGTGGATTCGTAGCTACAAAGAAACAAGCAGAAATCTTATTGTTGCGTCGCGAAATTGTTGACGATGTGAAAGAAAGTTTGGACATGACCCTTGAAACGTGGGGATTCCACTTAATTGATTTGCAATTGAACGACATTACCTTTGATGCGGAAATCACGACGTCAATGGCGAAAGTGGTTGCTTCAAACAACTTGAAAGCGGCAGCAGAAAACGAAGGTCAAGCTTTATTAATCACAAAAACAAAAGCTGCGGAAGCAGAAGGAAATGCGATTAAAATTGCCGCTCAAGCAGAGAAAGAAGCTGCACAATTAAAAGGACAAGGAATCGCTTTGTTCCGCGAGGAAGTAGCAAAAGGAATGACCGAGGCAGCTGATAAAATGAAAGAAGCCAATTTGGACACTTCATTGATTCTTTTCTCCATGTGGACAGAATCCATCAAAGAATTCGCTGAGAAAGGACAAGGAAACGTCATTTTCTTAGACGGCTCAACTGAAGGTATGGATAAAACCATTAAGCAAATGATGGCGAACGACATGGTTAAGAAAAAATAGCCCACAAATCAGGGATTTATGATTCATGATTTGGAATGATTTAAAAGATTGTAGGGACGCGATAAATCGGCGTCCCTTTTTGTTTTATAGAATATCGATATTCTAGTTCTTTGTGCCATTCTCCATGTTCAATGCTCCATTCTCCGTGGTTTACTAACTAATCATTAGTGATTAGTTAGTAAACCATACGCTTGCGCCTCTGCCAAATTCCATTCCAACCAACCTTTGGCTTCCCATTTTTTTAGAAATGCCATTTTTCGGTACTTGATGGTGTTGACGTATTGAAGCGGATCCAAATACACACGCTTGTAATAGCTGAAGGAACCGCCTACGCTCGTTTCATCGGAACTTCCAAACGAACTTTTTCTGAATCGTTCCATTTGACGCTGATCCATGGTTCGGACTTTTTCCAAGGGTTGATCCAAGTAGGGAAGTGCGCTATCCGCTAATGTTGCCAAATAGTTGAGGTGTACGAATGATGAATTGGATTTGCTGAAATTGTATTGGGCAATTATGCGATCCCAATTGAATGCCGAAGAAATAACTAAAACGATCAACAGCGCATTGGCATTCGTTCGCACCATAAAATAAGCTGAACGAACTTTTGATATTTTTAAAAACACCGTGAAAAGGGCAAACAAACAAAGCAGGAGAAAAAAGACAATTGCAATGCGTTTGTAGGCCAAGGCATAATATTGAATATAATACCAATTGCGAATTCCAACCGAGACAACTAAAATCGCATTTTGAAAAATCCAGATGTAACTCAAGCGCTTTAATAGTCCATTTTTATGATAAAAATTTAAGTTCTTGCGGAAGAAGTATAAGACCAAAATCATCGAGACAAGAATGGAAACCAATAACAAATAAGTTCCTTGATGCACGAAATCTTTTAAATATTGACCTTCCCACTTGAAGTTGAACCAGACATAGGAAATATCCATGATGTTTAAGAACAATAACAGAGCATTTAAGGATAAAAATAAGAACACAGCCGCTCTGTATTCATTCACAAGTGAAAGCAAACGGAAAATACTGTTTTTGCGAACTTTTTTTCGGAATAATTGATCCGTGTACGCATTGTCGCGCTCAATAGCTGTTTGATTTTTCCGTCTTAAGAAAAAGAAACTGCCCAACATAATTCCAAAAATGAGGACAAGCATTGCATTGATTTCCAAATAATTCAATAAGGTGATGATGAATTGCCCCAATTGATCAAAGAACCAAGAAAAATAAGCCCCAAACTTTGGGTTCGAAGCACTGTAAATACTGATAAATACCAAAATGATAATGAGTGGAATTAAGAAAATTCTAATGCGTCGAAAGCGAAAAGAGAAACGGGAATTGCCTTTGTTTTTGAGGATGATTTCCTTTGGGAAAAGACCTTGAGCAATGACAAATGTCGAAACTGAATTCAACGAAACGTAGGCAAGCGAGCGAATTTCTGGTGCGGCAATGCTTCCAACCAACAAAAAGAAACTTAGGAAATTGACGAAAAAGCTCAAGGTAGAATGGTGCAGAACCGTAAAGATTGCAGTTAATACAACAGCTGAAAAACCTAATAAGTGTAATTTGTTCTTAAAGTTCACAGCTTGATCAACAACTAGCCAAGAGAGAATAAGGATTTCATAAATCAGTAAATTGAGTCCCAATGCTTGTTTGTAGAAGAGTAGGGTAAACACAATGGCGCTCGTAACAACTAGCCATCCAACTTTAATCGATTTCATACGTTTGTTTTTTGCAGAACGGTCAAAAGAAATCAATCGTATTTGATGGAATGGATTTTAAGATTTATTGGGAAATAAAAAACGGTTAACTGAAGAATCAATTAACCGTTTATTTGATAGATATGTTGACGATTTATTCTTTCTTGCGCGATGCAATTTCTTTGTCCAGTTGTTCGATTGCGACTTGCAATTCAGCTATTTCTTTTTCAAGTTGAGTTTTTTTCTCTGGTCTTAACAAAGCTGCTTTTGCGTTTAAACTTACTTTGCGATTTGTCAACATGGAATTATAGCGGATGTTTAATTTATGTAAACTAACTAAACTCATAGCCGACATTTCATCAGCACTGGCAATTGAAAATTCTTCTTCCTCTTCTTTTGCTTCCTCCTCTTTTGAAGAATCCCTATTGTCTTCTTTTTGTTCCTTCGCTTCAGTTTCCTTCTTTTCTGTTTCTTTAGCTTCTTTTTCGGTTGTTTTATTTTCTTGATTTTTAATCACTGGTTCTTCAATTTTCTTTTCAGCAGGCTGAACAGTTTTTTGCTCTTGAACGGCCACTCCTCCGAACATTTTCCCTGCTTTTTGGTCAGCTTTCAACTGATCTTCTTCTGCTTTTAAAGCATCTTCTCGTTCATTGAATCCGGTTTTTTCTGCTTTATTTAAAGGCATGTTTCCTTTGGCGATCATCGCATTTGTTTTCTCAAGTTTCACTTGATTCATATCGCGGTCAATTTCCAACAAGCGAATTTCGTAATTCAAATCACTTTCTTCTTTGGAACCGGCAGCAACAGAGGAACGTTCTTTTTTCTTCTTATCAATTTTCGCTGAAAGATTCGCGACTTTGTTCTCATACATTGCCTTCGAATTCTGCATTCCTTGTGCTTGTGTCGCAGCTAGATCGGCAGCTTCTTGTTTACGTTCTGCTTCTTCACGCGCTAATTTTTCTTGGGCTGTTTCTTCTTTAACAACTGGAGCCGCACTTGTTGTTGTGCTAGACGAAGATGAAGCATTCGAATTATCAGAAGAACTTGAAGAGGAAGATGATTTCATACAATCATTTAAAGTTAATCCCCAAGCAACTTCCATCATTGAAACGGGCATACCAGTTTCTTGCAATAACGGTTCGAAGTCGAATTTACATTCACCATTATCTTTCAATGTGATATAACCATTAACATCCCATTTCTTTTCGCCATTTGGAGTAGTTTTAATTCCGCTGGCATTGATGCTTAATGAAATTAATTTCACAGAACTAAATTCAACATATCCCTTATCATCCGTTTTTCCTTTTGCCAAAGGAACGTCGCCATTTTTGATTGTAACATCCCAAAAACACAAAGGCGCACCTTTGTAAGTGAACGTCATTTTAACATTCATTGTTTGCTGAGAAAAACTAATAAGAGTGGTCAACAAGAATAGGCTAAAGAGAAAAATAGATTTTTTCATAGTCGAGATTTTTCAGATTTAAAGTTCGAATTTACTTTTTTTAATAATTTCTTTTAAGAGAAATTAACAGATGAGTTCAAACAATACCTTTATTGAAGCGTTTGATACTAAAATTGATAACATGAAAACAATGTTCTATTCCCTGTTGAGCTCACTACTCTTTTTAACCATTTCGATGAGCTCATGTGCTAATAATTCCACGACGTTCATTAAAAATGATGTCAAAAAAGGAAAGGTTGCAAATGATACAATAACACTAGGAGGTGGCTGTTATTGGTGCGTTGAAGCGGTTTATGAACGTTTAGATGGAGTTGTGGATGTTTATTCGGGTTTCTCTGGAGGTTCAATTGAAAATCCAACCTATGAACAAGTTTGTACGGGAAGAACTGGCCATGCAGAAGTGGTTCAAATTGCGTTTGATTCAACCATTACATCCGTTAAAGATATTTTGGAAGTCTTTTTTGTTGTGCATGATCCAACAACCTTAAACAAACAAGGTCACGATGTTGGTACACAATACCGTTCAGTGATTTTTTATCATTCTGACGCACAAAAAGCGATTGCCAAGGAAGTGATAGCCGCTTTAGAAAAAGAAAAAGTATTCAATGCTCCAATTGTCACAGCGGTTCAGCCAATGACTGTTTTTTATGAAGCGGAAGATTACCACCAAGATTATTACGCAAAAAATCCCGATCAATCCTATTGTCAATTAGTGGTGCGACCAAAAGTTGAAAAATTCGAAAAGGTTTTTGGTAAACACTAATTTTTCAAGCAGCGAACAGCAAATCCTTGTGCTTTCAATGGTAATTCATGCAGTTGTAATTCAGAACTGAAGTGATGGATGATGATGGCTTTTTCGTTTGTATTCGTTTTCATCCAAAAGGCTAGTTGATCACCTGCTCCTTGAAAATGCTTATCGGATAAATAGGATAGGGGAACAGCATTGAAACCCAATAGATTTGTACCGTTTCCACTTTTTAAGCCAGATGAAACGAAGCCGGTTCCTTGGCATAAGTTGCACGTGTTTACAGAATCTTCCGATAGTGTATGAGGACACAAAACCTGTTGTTCAAAATCGCTCCAACCGTTCGTGCTTTTGATGGTTTGACCAATTGTGGGACCGGCGAATTGTTGTAATTTATTCCAATCATCTTCTGTTGATATATGCCAACCGTTCGGTGCTAGTCCACGTTCGTCATGAATTGCATACCAATTATATAGTTTCGACGATTTATTTGTTGAAGTGGTGTCAAAATTGGGGTAACACCACATCGCTTGTTTGTTGGTATAAGCATTTTCCCATTCCTCAAGAGATAGTGCTTGCGGTAAGGTGTCACCATTGCTAAACGTAAATACATTTAAATTCTGTGTCATCCATTGTTGTGCACCAATTCGTACGCTGATGTAAAAGTTTGCTGGAGCAGATTCGTGCACTGCATACGACTGAACAAGCGAATCTGATTTTGGCCCTTGCAGCGGTTTTATTGTTTTGCTTTTTGATTGAATGATTAAGGAATTCAAACTATCAATTTGATGATACAAACGTTTTTCTTCGGCAGCATCAAGCGATGAAAGATAAGCCAATTGACTTAGTTTTTGCTCTAATAATTGAATGGTATTTTGTTGTTGGCGTTGTTCCGAACTTGCTTTCTTTTGCAGTTCATCTTTGTCATACGTAACTTTCTTAAGTGTCAATTCTTGCTCAAAATTGACGCGTTTTAAACTATCTATTTGTTTAGTCAGCAGGTCAATTTGCTCTTGTTTACTTTGTCCAAAACAAGCAGAAACAATTACTAAAAAAGAAAAACTTAAAATTCTATTCATGTTTGTCAATTTTTGTGGACGCTTTCTAAGAAATACATCCGTGTAAAACATTGAAACATGATTAACTGAGTGGTTCGACCAAGTAGTAGATAAAAGTAAATATAAAAAAAATCCAATTTGAAATGAAAAAGGATTTTATCTTTATCCAAGAATTGAAGTCATGCCAAGAGAGGATTTAATAGAAATTGAAACACCATCGGTTGAAACGAAGAATGAAATTAAACCGTTGATTCAAGAGGAAAAACAAACGGTTGTTCATTGTTCTATGCCTTGTCAGATTGGAATGGGTGCGAGAATTTGGAAATCTACCTATTTGATAACCGATGGAGGAACAAAGATTCCTTTATTGTTTTGGGATGGTATAAGTCAAGCACCCTATTGGACAATAATCGAGCACAACGGTTTTTTTAAGTTCACCTTATTTTTTGGTGGCTTACCAAATGATTGTAAATCATTTACCTTAAAAGAGGAAATTCCAGAGCCAGGTGGATTTGAAGTAAAAGGTATTCGCAGAAATAAATCGGATGTTTATCGGGTAACTGTGATTTAAATTTCATTATTCCTTGTGACTTTTTATGGCTTTCACATTTTGGAAGAAAAAAGTCAATGAAATATCTTGCATTAGTTTTCCTTTTTCTATCGTTTCCAACCAAAGCTCAATCTAGCCATTTAGTTCCTTGTATTTTGAGTAAAACCGTTTATGCGGATTTTTCAACGCAACTTGAGTTTTATTGCGATTCTTGTGCGAAAAATTATCATTTTTCAGTTTTTAATGGTACGATTCGAAAAATCGATAGTGCTTTTTATTTACTGCCAAATGAAAATGTACTGGCCTGCATGGTTCAAGTCATCGACAAGAAAAAACGTCGTTTATTGGGCACCTACAAATTGGATGTCATTCCTCTGCCAGAACCAACTGTTTTTATTGATACCATTAGAAGTGGAAATACCCTCAGTCATTTACCGTCAAATGTCAGTGTTGGAATTTCTGGACTTACAAGTGGTGATATTGTACAGTATAAATTACTTAGCTTTCAATTATTTATAGAGGGATTGACTCCTGCTTGGGTTACAGCTGGTGAATTCATAGAAGAAAAGGAGCGGAATCAAATTGCTGAAAAACAAAAAGACGGTAAGCAGACCAAAGTAAATGTGATATGTCAATTTATTGATCACAAAAATCACATTCGAACTATTGGAGGTTGGTTTTATATATGAACGAACTCCATGAGAATGAAGTTCGTTCAATGCTTGTTAGTGATCAGCCACAACAGCTTTGTTCGATTTTTTATAACGTATCAATAAGACGACTGGAATACAGGTTAATACCAACGCACCTACTGCAAAAAATCCTTGGTCATAACTCACCAATGCTTGTTGTTTAAAGAGCATTCCTTCCATAGCTTTATTTGCTAAGACTTGGGCTTCTTCAAGCGAATATCCGCGACCAACATAATTCTGAGTGAAGGTTGCTATCCGCTCTCTTGCAATTGAATTGGAATCCGAAATGTAACTAATCATGCTTCCGCGAACTTCGGCATTTTTGTTTGTCAGGAACACATTAATCAAGGCGATTCCAACTGAACCTCCCAATTGACGAATCATATTGGCTAATCCAACTGCTTGTGCCATGTCTTTGCCTTGAAGTCCTGAAACTGCTAGAGTTAAAATTGGCGACATCATAAAGGCCAATCCCATTCCACGCAGGGCAAATGGGAAATAGAAATCCCATTCAGAAGAATCTGGTGAAGAGAATGAAAGTATCATCAGAAAGAAAAACGTCATTACAATTCCTGAGATAATGATCTTCTTTGGATTCACACCGTTGTTTAGCATTTTACCTACTAATGGCATCGAGAATGCCGCAAATAGAGCACCTGGAATCATGAATACTCCAGTTTGAGTAGCTGTCCACCCTAGTGATATTTGCACAAACAATGGAAAAATGAATACTGAGCCGAACAACATTAATCCGAGCATGAAATTCATAATACTACCCATCACCAGGTTATAACTTCGGTACAAACGGATGTTTACTGCGGGATAATCAATGGATAATTCCCTTAGAATAAAGGCGACCAAAGCTAAAAATGCTAAGATTGAAACAGCGAGTATTTCTGGACTTTGAAACCAATCGTTGGCTGTTCCTTCCTCTAAAACATATTGAATACTTCCGACGGAAAGAACCAAAAAAACGATTCCCCAGTAATCAATTTTAGTTGGTTTTACAGCACCAGGTCGGTCGGTAACATACGTCCAAGAAAGAATCGCAGCAATTACACCGATAGGAATGTTTACAAAGAAAATCCAATTCCAAGACAAGTTATCGGTGATCAAACCACCAAGAGTAGGACCGAAAGTTGGTCCGATAATCATTCCCATTCCAAAAATAGCATTCGCTGTTGAAATTTTATTTGGAGGAAAGGCACCGATTATAATGGTTTGAGCAGTTGAGAGTAATCCACCACCGCCTAATCCTTGCACAAATCTCCAAAATACGAGCATCCACAAGTTGGTTGAAAAGCCACACATCAAGGATGCAAAAGTGAAAATGATTACAGAAGCAGTAAAGTACGTTTTACGACCAAAAAAGTCAGAAAGCATACTCGTCAAAGGAATAATAATTACGTTGGAAATAGCGTAAGCCGTTACCACCCATGCAATTTCTGTTGTTGTTGCACCAATGCTTCCACTGATTTCACGCAGAGAAACATTGACAATCGTTGCATCGATTAATTCGAGTACAGCACAACTGATCGCAGTGATAATTAAAATCCATTTCGTGGCCCCAGTTGGGTAAACTGTTTCGGGCACTGGAATTGCTTGCGCCACGTTTATTTGATTTTAACAGTTACGAATGCACTTAAACCAGGGAACAATTTTGCAATTTCATCTTTTGATAAATTGTCCAATGCAATTTTCAATGGAACACGTTGAACAATTTTTACAAAGTTTCCTGTTGAATTATCAGGAGGTAAAAGCGAGAATTTTGCACCCGTTGCACCAATGTATGATTCAACATGTCCGTGTAAAGTCATTCCTGGGTAAGCGTCAATTTCAACTTCAACAGTTTGTCCTGGATGTATTTTATTTACTTGCGTTTCTTTGAAATTTGCTGTGATCCACAAATGTGTGTTGTCAATAGTTGAACACAAAGGTTGACCTGCAGTGATGAATTGACCAACTTCTACACTTCTTTTAGATACAACACCGTCACAAGGCGCTTCGATCGTTGCATAATCCAATTGTGTTTTAGCAAGAACCAATTCAGCTTCGCGCTGACGAACCAATGCTTCCGCTAAGGCAATCATCGATTTTTGACCTTCAGCTTGTGAGCGCACTCCCAAGGATTGTGCAGAAGAAGCTTTCGACTGATTTTGTGCTGATAAATATTGAGCTTCAGCAACATCTACTTCCGCTTTAATATTGTCCAATTCAGCTTTAGTTGCTGCTTTGTCATCATACATATTTTTGATGCGTTTATAGTCTTCTTTCAATTTTGCTAAACGCGTTTTTGCGATTGAAATAGATTGTTGAGTCATATCACTAGACATAGACGCTGCATCTGCATTCTGTCCGCTTGCAACAGCATTTGTTTTAACGGCTGCCAAATTCGCTTTAGCGTTTTCCAAAGCCGCTTCTGCTTGAGCAACTTTCGCTTTCAATTCTGTGTCTTCAATTGTAATCAGTAAATCACCTTTTTTAACGAATTGATTGTCTTTAAAGTGAATTGTTTTAATGTATCCACCAACACTTGATCTGATGGGAACGATATCCGCATCTATTTGAGCATTATCAGTTTTTTCATAATTCGCTCCAAGGATGTAATTAGTTACAACAGCAATTAATACGACTACTGCAATACCGATAAAAATGAAAACCTTTTTTCCTTTTTTTGGTTGTTTCTCTTCTGACATATGTTTGATTTTTCTTTGTTATAAATTATTTCGTTTACTATTTAAAAGTTGATTCCTTTTGTTGTGTTATAGCCTGATTGTGCATTCATCAGTTTTATTTGATGAATTTTTTGGTTCAATTTAGCGGCCATTTCTTCGTTCAATTGAGTCGTATAGGCTGTTACTGTAATTTTACCGTTATCCAGTTGTGATGCTCCAGTCGCAGCAACATTGTGACGCTTTTCAACAATTTGTTTGTCTTTTTCAATGACCATTTGCATTGAATTTAATTGTGCTTGTTGAGTTGTCAAAGCTATTTCTACGGATAAGTCAAATGTTTCTCGTTGGACTGCAATTAGTTGTTTATTGATTTCATAGCGCGTTTTTTCACGATTTAAGCCGTACAAAGAACTCATGTTCCAACGGATCGTAAGATTCGCACTTCCGAAAAAACGTAGATTTTGATTGATAAAGTTAGGACCTGGGCGACCATAGTTTCCCGCAAGACCAACGCTAACTTTGGGTAAAGCTAAACGGTTGGTTAATTTGTATCGCGAGTCGACCAAGGCTTCTTGCAAGGAAAATAATTCGGTTTCAATTCTTTTTACAGGCGCAGAGAAATTTATAGCTCCACCAATTGGAGTTAATTCGAAAACAGTCGATTCATTAAACTCTCTATTCGTCAGCAAAGCCAAATTTTGAAACAGTGCTTTTAAGTTTTCTGTCCCTTCGATAAGTGATTGTTCTGTTTTTAATATTTCGGCATCTAATTCGTCCACACTGCTCGAAAGTACCATTTCATTTTTTGCACCTGATTCAAGATTTTTTTTGCGGTTTTCCAAATTTGTTTTGAATATTTCTAATAATTCATTGTTTGATCGCGTCAACAAAATCCCTACATACAATTGATTCACTCGGTCAATTAATTTATAGAGCTCAAGTTCGTTCTTTTGAACTTCAAGTTGGGCATTGATGTTTTCAATGTTTTTTTGTTGCTTGGTTTGTCCTCCTTCAAACAGCGTTTGATCTAAACTCACTTGTGTTAAATAAGAATCATGAGGAAACCCAGTTACAAATCCGGGAATAGAAACAACTTCGGTTTGGTAAACACCTTGTGCCAAGAAAGACAATTTTGGTAACCAATTTTCGTTGATTGCTTTTAGTGAAACATCAGAATTTTGCTGAATCAATGCATTTTGACGCATCAAAGGATAATTCTTTTTTGCCCAAGAAATACAGGAATCCAAGGAAACACTTTTTTGTCCAAAACTGATTGAACCAATGATGATTGAAAATATTACTAGCGATTTTTTGTACATAAATTAGTTAATTAGAAAGTTTAAATGCGACGAAATCTTTTACGGATTGTTTGTGTTTTTCGTGATATGGATCAGACCAAGTGGTTTTACTTTTTTCAATAATTACTTTGAATATAGGAGAAGCAATAAACGGGTACGCACACAACGAATGTAAATTCATTAAAAAGATGACCGGATCAATCTCTGGAATTTCTTTTAGTTCAATGCTTTCCTTTAAAACTGCAATCAGGGATGTCGATTTGTGATTTTTTATTTTGTGAACCTTGTCATGAAACAAATCAGGGTTTGTACTAATTTCCTTTATAATGAAAATCGACATCTGAGGATATTCCGTTAAAAAGTCAATCATCTGGTCGATGTAACGATTAATGCGCTCAATTAGTGGCAATGATTTATCAGAGAAGACTTCCATTTGTTGAAAGTACTTGGATAATGCACCATCGAAAACGTGATCAAACAGTTTCTCTTTGTTACGGAAATAATAATGCAAAAGTGCTTTATTAATTCCCGCAGTATCTGCTATGTCTTGCATGCGCGCACCATAAAGTCCATATTTCATGAAGACTGTTTTTGCAGCTTCTAAAATGCGTTCTTCCGTGTTTACATCTGATAACTTCATAGTTTAATCTATTAGTTTAACCATTTGGTTAATGCAAAAATAAAGCGATTTTCTGAATAAAAAAGAAAAATTGAAAATAAATTTACCCAGGTTGTAATTTGGTTTTATTTCAGCTTACGAATATTGATATGAATCCAAATGGAACGACCTAAGCGCAACATTACCGGATAAACCAACATGAAGGCAATTACCATTCCTCCAAAAAACCAAAAAGGGGAAATTGTTTTAGAAACTAGCGCGCCAATTAAAAAAGGGAGTTCCGTAAGTATCACAATTGGATAACTTGTCCACAAAGCGCCAAGCCAAAATCCTGGTTCAATGCAGTATTTTTGTCCGCAATGTTCACATTTCTCAGGCATATCCAGCATGTGCGTATAGCGAATCATTCCTTTGTAGGTGAACAAATCGCCTTTTGAACATTTAGGACATTTTAATAAAAGGGTAGAAGCAATGTGATTCATGCGACTAAAGTAATCATAAACTTGCTTGGTTGGCTAGCTGATTTTAGCGACTTTTACAGAATAATCGCAAAATAAATCTGCACTATACGAGTTGAACTATATGCTTAAAAGACTGCTGTTTGTCTGTTTCTTGGTTTTATTGAACGCATGTTCAGTTCATCGTTCATTTAAATTGATTAAAACAGAACCCACTTGGCATGACTTGACGATTCATGAAAATTCATCTGCCACAGATTTAAAAGGAAATCAATTAGAAGTAACTGAACCGTCAATTAACGAACAAATGGAATCCATTCGATTGGAACCTAAGAAAACTGTTATTATTGAAATGCATGAACTAGTCAGTACGCAGAAGGATAAAGCAATCCAACAGGTTAAAAATACAAATCAAAAAATAAACACATTCATTCATCAAAAAAAAATCCAATCATCTGATAATTTCTGGTTGGATTTGATTCGTGATTTTTTTCTGTTTTTATTAATAGGAATGATTGTTATTGGACTGATTGCAGCGATGATTGTTTATGGAAATCCAGTAGTACAAACAATTGGAAAAGTCCTGGCGACAATAATTATCGTCATTGGTTTTTTCGCGCTTCTGTTTAGTTAATTACCAAGCATATTCTTTATCCCAGTCGTAGAATTTATCGATTTCACTCGAATGTTCTTTGATCCAAGCTACCACTTTTTTATCGTCCGAACTGGCGTAAACAATGTAAGAGAATGTTTCAAGTTGTCCAGAGTTCTTCATATCAATGAAATAAGGAGCATAATATTCCCAATAAAAACCATTATTTCCTTTGTCTTTCTGTTCCTCCAATGAAGCGCACATGATATCCAATTTCGATTGTAACAATTGGGCTTTATTTTTCTTCTTATTTTTTTTGTCCATGTCCATTGCTGAACTCAATACTAGAATCATTTCTGTGGATGAAAAATTATTTGGTGCTACTTGACCATCAGCAGTAGAATCTGATTGCGTAAGAAAATCGGAGTCAATATTAATTGTTACGGAGTTTTTTCCAGTTTTAGAGACGTTTCCATTCAGTAAAGTTTCAAACGAACTTAAATTTTCCATCGCTCGTGTTCCGGTTGGTTCAATGACAAAAAATCGACAATAAGCTAAAATGGAAGGAATACGTTTTTCATTCATTTTTTGAAAACGTGCAATTGCATTATGTGAGCCAGCGTGATTGGGATTGTATTTAGCTGCTTGTTGAAAGCATAACAATGCTTGATCATATTCTTTTAAACTGACATACGTTATTCCTTTGTTGAAATGCAACAAGTAATATTCAGGAAATTTTAAAATTCCTTCTTCATATACTTCAATTGACTCTTCAGGTTTTTTTTGACCATCCAATGAATTTCCATAGGCTACGTACACAAGATTTAAATCTGGTTCATCAGGATACAACTTAATCGCTCTTTTCGCATTTTCGATTGCTTTGTCAAATTCATTGAGTGCGTTGTAACTGTTCGCTTTTTCAGCCAAAGCGTCGAAATTATCTTTATCTAAAGCCAAGGCAGCATCATATTTCTTAATTGCTCCAATGTAGTTTCCATTGTCGTGAAGTTGAACTCCTTCAGCAATTAATTTAAGTGCTCCTTCAGAATCTTGTGCATGAAGAAAAGTTGTTAGAACAAGTAAGGTTAGTAAAAGAGTATGTTTCATGGCGGTTCAATTTTAAATTAGAATGACAATGTATGAAAAAAAGTGAACGAAATTTAAAGAAACTTTTATGGCTCAATCATGCGTAAAAAGTTTTCAAATTTCACGGGATCATTCTCATACGTCCATGTTCCCAGCAATTTTCCGCTTTCGGAGTATATCACAAAATAGGGTAGACTTGTTGTTTTAAATTCTTTCACTTGGATGAAGGCATTTTTTTCTCCATAAGTAGTGAAGGTCTTTTTGTATTTCTTTTTGAAATATTTCACATCATTTGGATCCATTACAAGTGATTGATCACACATAACTTGATACACCGTAAATTGTTTTAATCGTTCATTAATTCTTGCTTCATTGAACCAGCTAGCTTCAATTTTCCGTGAATTTGCATTTGTGTATCCTGAGAAGTAAAGTAAAATCGGACGTTTATAATAAGCGGTATTCTCAAAAGTAGTTTTCAAATCATAAAAAGCGAGAAAAGGAATTTGATTTAGTTGCTGAGGAGGTGGAGCTTCATCTTCCAGTTGGTTTGCTTCCTCGGACGTATAATTTTCTAAAACTTCAATAAACGTCAGTGTGTCGTTTTGATGATTTCCAATGTAGCTTCGAACATAATTTCGTTCATTTTCATTCGGAAAAAAATCACTGAATGTTTGAATATTCTGGTCAAAAAGAACTGTGTCAGCAATACTATTAAGCAGAATTATACGTGTTTTAGAAACTTCATACGATTCACGATAGGCTGGACTTGCTTGAACTTCCTTTAATTCTTTCAACATGATGCTGTATGATAATGTATCGTATTTTGTTAGGTTGGCAGCCATGAAATTGCTCAAGAAATTTCCAAATAACAAAATGCGATCAACTTCGTCAAAGTTCCCACAATCAAAAAGGACCTGCTTATCATATAAATCCGAAAGTTCGCTAGGACCATCTTTTATGATTGCCATAACCGAATCTAATTCAGGACAAGGATTTTGTACTTGTCCTAAAGATTTATTAAAAAATGCGACAATTGCTAGCAGGAATAAAATTTGCTTCATTGGATAAAGATAGTATTTTGTTTTGGCGTGTTAGGAAACAGATATTACATAACAAATTGAACCTTTCCATTTAATACAATTAATAGTAATGATTTTGCTGCTTTTTTCAGATGAAATTAATTCAAGTCGAACTTGATAGGATATGGAAATCGGAAGAAAATAGTTATCTACGCTCAATACGCTCAACTTCTCCCTTTTCTGCCAAGGTATGATACAGAAAACTCACGAGGTATAGACTCTGATCACGTCCTTTTTTTTGTCCCAATTTTGAGGCAATAAAGACACTTGAAAATGCAATTAAACCAATTGGAAGTAACCAAATCCACGGACTAGATCCTGAAGTGGAATATTGAACAAGTCCAAACATGCCGCCAAAGGTTGTGATTAATAAAATGGCTGCATAAATTAAAGCAAACATTGCCCAAACTGATTGGCGAGGACCAAGCAAACAACACACAGTTGTAAAATCTGAAAATTCTCCTTTCTCGATACGAACAGTCATTTCAGGTGACCAATAATGCTGCAGCCAAGAAGGTGTTTTTAAGAAAATTAATCGATTTGTTCTTACTCCTGTAACTGTTTTCTCTCGTTCCATGCATGCGGCAATGTGCTCGGCTGTCTCATCTGGATCAAGTTGAGTCTTCAAATAGAATCTAGGACGTATTTCACCTAGTATGGAATGATTTAAATGATTAAATGGCATAATCTAATATAGGAAATTAATTAGAATATGTGCCAATACAGTTGCAATTTAAATCAAGTCTAAATTACTGATTTAATTGATGATATCATTTAGATTGAACTCGTTGTCCTTGTTTATAAGGTCAATTTTTGAGGAGTCTTGAAGTGGTACTTTAATAAAAATGTGACAACCATTTCCTGGAGTTGAATTTATCTCTAAGAAACCATTGAACAAATCCATTCTACGTTTCATATTTGCAAAACCAATTCCTTCAAATGATTGATTTTTGTCGAATCCTTTTCCATTATCAGCAATGCTCATCATTATGTGATTGTCAAAATGCTTCACATCAATATTGATTTGTGTAGCTTCTGCATATTTTTGAATATTCCGCAATTGTTCTTGAAGAATTCTGAATAAATTCAGGTGTAAATCAACGCCAATTTTAACATTGTTCAATTCCTCGTCGATGTGCACATTCAATTGATACGAATCGTTGATGTTAAATGTGCTGATAAGAGCAGAAAACGAATCCATTATTTTTGTATCATCAAAGAAAGCTGGAGCCAATCGATGCGACAAATTTCTAATTTCTTTAAGAGAACGAATAATCAATTCGAGCGATTGATCATACCATTTTTTAGAGGCTTCATCTAATTTTCCTTCGAGCATGTACAAGCCTAGCTGACTTGTTGTTAATAATTGGCAAACATTGTCATGCAATTCAGCACCAATTTCGTAACGTTCATCCTCTTGAGCTTGAATAATTGCGCGCGTCATTTTATTTTCAAACTCTAGTTTTTCCGTTATGTCAATACCGATGACAAGTAAATATTGTATTTCACCGAGCGTAATTAAACTATTGTAAATTTCAACATCAATGACATCTTTGTTCTTTTTAACATGTTTGAATTTGCCTGCAAAAGGCTTGTAATTGCCTGATTTAGCATTTTCAATCGCATTGATTGTTCTCAATTTATCTTCAGAATAGCGAATATCAAAAACGGTCATTTTTAGAAATTCCTCTTCGGAATAACCATATTTGTCTTGAGCAGCCTTATTTGCTTGTACATATTGATAATTGTTCGGGTCAATTACCCACATGGGTTGTGGTGACAAGTGGAATAAGGAACTGTAACGCTCTTCCGATTCAATAAGAGCAGTTGCAATTTTCTTACGTTCAATATTGTAAACAATGGATTTATAGAGTGATTGAGAACCAATGTCATCCTTCAATAAATAATCTGAAACACCGAGCGATAATGATTTAATGCCAAATTGAACATCAGCATAACCAGTTAAAACAATCACAGGAGTATTTTTCGTTTTTGAAATAATTCCATTAATCAATTCTTCACCACTAATTTCAGGCAATGATAAATCTAGTAGGACAACATCAAAATGTTCCTCTTCAGAATCTATATATTCACACGCCTCGTGATATGTTTGGGCATTCTTAATTTCAGGTTCGAAAATACTTTCTTCGAGGTAATCGCTGATGAGTAATAAATCACCAGGGTTATCTTCTACAACAAGAATCGAATATTTTTGATGATCCAAAGACATAGTGGTTTCTATTTATTGATTTGGCAATTTAACAATTGAAAACCAGAAATCTTCAATTGATTCAATCGCTTTTACAAATTCATCTATTTCAACAGGTTTAGTGATGAAACAATTTGCGTGATTTTTATACGATTTTAATATGTCCATTTCGGATGAAGAAGTACTCAAAATAATTACAGGAATATGCTTTAATCCTTCGGTAATTTTTAATCGTTCAAGTACTTCATGACCGTTCATTTTAGGTAAATTAATATCTAAAAGGATTAAATCAGGAAGTTGATTGTTTTTTAAATCTATTTCTAACTTGTCGATTGCCTCTTGACCATCCCTGGCAACTTCAATTACATTAGCAATCCTACCTTCTTCCAACGCCTCAACTGTCAGAAGAATATCTCCTTCATTATCTTCGACAAGCAGAATGTGAACGTTTTTCATAGTTAAGTGATCGTGTTTTACTTTGGTAAATTAAACAAAAAATTGGTTCCATCAACAGAATTAGATTCAAACCAAATATTTCCTCCTAAATCAGTAACAACTTTTTTGCAAACGGCAAGGCCTAAACCAGATCCCGAAATTTCATCTTCTCGGTGTAAACGTTGAAAAATAGTGAATACTTTACTTTGGTATTTTTCGTCGATGCCTATTCCATTGTCCTTCACAGAAAAGATATATTCATTTTCTTTTTCTTCTACTGTAATTTCAATTAATAGGGGTACTTCTGGTTTTCTATATTTTATGGAATTGCTGATTAAGTTCTGGAATAATCGAATAATAGCTGATTTGGGAGCTAAAATAGTTGGCATTTGATCAACAATGAGTGTTGCTTTGATCGATTCTATTTCCTCTTGAAATGTTTCAATTTCAACTTTTAATATTTCGTTTAAATCGATCCATTCTGCCTCTTGAATTGAACGCTGAAAGCGCGAATACTCCAATAAATCAATAATCATTTTCCGCATTCGTTTAGAACCATCTACGGCAAAGTGTAAATACGTTTTACCTTTTTCATCTAGAACGTCAGCATATTTTTGATCTATTTTTTCCATGAAACTCGAAACCATGCGCAGAGGTTCTTGAAGGTCATGTGATGCTACATATGCAAATTGCTCAAGTTCTTGATTTTTGCGTTCCAATGTAAGTAGTGCTTTTTCAAGTTCTAATTGTTTCTGCTCTAGTCTACCTTTTAATATATTTTGTTCGTCGATTGTCTCTTGTAATTTTTTAAAAACATATGGAATTAAATAAGCAAATAAATAGCTCATCAGAATTAGGTTGCCACACACAGCACCCCATTCTTCAAGTATGTGTTCACGAAGAATAAAATCCCTCCAATTGAATGCGTTCAAATAAAGCAGGGCAGCAAATAGGATTAAAATACCTAAATTCAAGTGTGCGAAGAAAATTGCATATTTATTGGGGAAAAATACAATACCGAAAAGGCAAGCAGCTAACAATAATATCAAACCAGGACCTAATAATCCTACAAACCAAATGGCTACAAAAGCAATAAAATAAGCAATCCAAATAAACACGAGTTTACGCACAAAAAGTGGCATTTTAATCGGTAATGTTAAAATAACAAGTGCAGTTAAAGCAACAATATCGGCAAAACCTAAATAAGGTAAATCAACATGGAATGAATAAATAATTCCAGGCACAAAAGCAATTGTACTCAATGGCAATAAAATCGAAAGGACATACTTGAAAATATTGTCTTTTTTCCTGTCTAAATCGCTTTGAAAACCTTCTTGCTTTCCGTAAGAAAGAAAAAGTATTGTTGAATATTTACGCCAGAAGGATTTCATTGTTTACTTTTTGTTTTTAGGAATTTTAAAGCAAAATTTTGCTCCATTTTTGTAATCTGTATCTAGCCAAATTTCACCCCCAAGGTTGTCCATGACCTTTTTACAAATAGCTAACCCAACACCGGTGCCAGAATATTTATCCTTTGTATGTAATCGCTGAAAAATTTGAAATATTTTATCTTTAAATTGACCATCAATACCAATTCCGTTATCGGATACAGAAAATTCATAACATGTATCCTTTTCAATTGATGTAATTGCAACAATTGGTTTTTCGTTTGTTGAATGATATTTTAACGCATTTGAAATTAAATTTTGAAATACCTGTCGAACAGGAGTGTCGTAAGACAAAATTGTTGGAAGTGGATCAATATTAAACGTTGCATCAATTTCTTGAATTTGTTTTCGATGAAGAATTAAAATTTCCTCCACCAACAATTTTAAATCTACTTTTTTAAGTGCTTCCTCATTGCTTCCAACCCGAGAATATTCGAGCAAGTCAAGAATTACGTGTCGCATGCGTTGTGCACCATCAACGGCAAAATGAATGTATTGCGTTGCTTTTTCATCTAATTGACTTGCATATTTCTTTTCCAGAAGTGTCAAGAAACTTGTTACCATGCGCAATGGCTCTTGAAGGTCATGCGAGGAAACATAAGCAAATTGTTGTAATTCTTCATTCGAAACAGCCAGTTGTTGTGCTCTGTGTTCCAAGGTTTCATTCAATTCTTGCAACTGTAATTCTGCCAGTTTTCGATCATTTATATCCTGGAAGTTTCCGTATAATTTGGTACAATTGCCATCTACAAATTCTGGTTCTCCCATGGCTCTAACCCAACGATTGTTTCCTTTGGTAGTAATAATTTCAAGTTCGATGTCCCAAGAAATACCTTTCATTATGGCATCGCTCATTGCATTCACAATAGCCTCTCTGCTGTAGCCTTCTTTATAAAAGTTAATTCCATTTTCAACCGAAGGTTCAAAATCATCATCCATTTCATGAATTTCGCGAGTGATTTTTGAATAAAACACCTTGGAATTGACCAAATCAACTTCCCAAGTACCCATTTTTGCTAACCGTGAAGCATTTTCTAAAAGAATTTTTAATTTATGCTCGTTTGTAATGTCAGTTATCGATCCAACCATCCTTATTGGTTGGTCATTCTGATCTCTAATTATAAAACCTCTGTCAATTACAATGGAATACTCTCCGCTTGATTTTAAAAAGCGATATTGTTTTTCCCAAAATTCATCTTCTGATTTTAATGATTTTCGGATGCTGTTTAATACGTCATTATAATCATCTGGATGTATAAATTTTTCCCATAAATTTGAATTTTCTGAAACATCCTCCGGAAAATATCCAAAATAATCTGTCAAGCTATTTGCCCAAAACATTTTATCCGTTATAACATCCCAGTCCCAAATAACACTTAGTGCGGCATTTGTAGCATATTGAAAACGTTCATTTGCTCCTTTGATTTCTTCTAAGCGACGATAATTTTCAGTGATAATACGCAAGATTTGAGCACTGCGATTTATTATTAAATGTTCCTGAATACTTGGCTCTTTGGGTTCTTTATAGTAAATAGCAAAGGTTGCCATCACCTCATTATTTGAATCAATGATTGGCATTGACCAACATGCTTTATAACCATATGGTTCAACAAATGATTTGAAATCATTCCAACGTATATCTGTTTCAATATCAGAAACAATGACGCGTTGTTTCGTAAAAGCTGCAGTTCCACAAGAACCTCTATTCTCACCAATTGCCAAACCTTCGATCATTGAAGTATAGGCTTTAGGTAAACTTGGTGATGCGATATTATAAAGACAATTATTTCTAACAGCAAGCAACGAACAAGTCATTCCATCATGAAGCTTTTCAATTCCTTTTATGTAGTCTGTTGCAATTTCATCAATTTTGCTTCCTGGTAGAGCATTTTTTTCAAGAATTTCTCGTTCTAGTTTTTCTAATCGATTTGCATAATATGTTTCAGTAATATCGCGCGTATTGATTACAATGCCTTGAATTGAAGGGTCGTTTAATAAATTTGTGCATACGGATTCAAACCAGTGATAACTCCCATCTTGATGCTTAATGCGGTAAGGAGTTGATTGAATTCTTTGAAGTGAAATGGCTTGCTGAAATTGCATGATCAAATCATCTCTGTCTTCCTCATGAACAAATTCAAATGCTGGATGTCCGATGTACTTATTAAGTTCCTCGGAAACATATTTTTTGAAATTCGGACTTAAATAATTGAAAACTCCTTCTTTATCAACTATGGCGATTAAATCAACGCCTTCATTCAATAAACTATTCATTCTGTGCTCGTTCATTACGAGTTCGAATTCAGTTTCTGCTTTTCGACGAAGATCCTTTACAATCCCGTTTATTTCTTGTTTCTCTTCATCCCAGACAGCAGTAAAATTCACAGGGATGATAGTTCTATCTTTTAAATACATCGTTCGATCTGTCGAAACTGTATGCATTTTCTTAAGCATTTCGACAAATAATTCCCAAGAATAAATGCGGCTTTCATTAGGAAGTAGATTCACAAGGGTCGTCCCAATCAAATCTTCGACCGTGTAACCCCAATTTTCGGATTTAATATTGTCCACTGCAGTTATTTGTCCAGTGATGTTTACTGTACAAGATATATTTTCAACAATTGTTTTTTTAGAAAATTCTTGAAAGGCCACGGTACCACCTTTATGGAAAAATATGGAAATACACATGCTCTTGTCCTCGTCGTTCATGATTAAATTACTGAAACGAACACGGTTAAAATTATCTTCTAAACGGCAAATTCCATTTTGCTCGTTGGTACGAAGAATGAATAAATCAATCTCCTTTTGTTCAGTAAAAACAAGTCTAAGGACGGTGTCTAAGTCAATATGTTCACCTTTGTCGTCAATTAAATATAAGTGGTTTAATAAGTTATGAACTTTTTGGGATTCAATAGATGCGAAGTCTACTTCGGCATTTTCTAAAAATGCTCTATTTGCGTATTGAATTACTTTATGCTCATGAGCATAGTCAACAACTAATCCTGGAACAGGAATAGAATCAAAAATTGTTACAAATTGAATCGCACTCGACTTCATAGGTGGTTGTTTTTCATCATTAATAGTAGTAACCTAAAACGTAAAATGCCATTAAAATACTCTTTTACATTTATTTGCACAACTAAAAATAACGTTATTTAATGTTTAATGCAACAATAAAACTACAAATATGAAAATCTGCGGGTGGTTTCAATAAAGAATCAAGTTATAAACTCAAGACACAAACCTAGGAATTAAATTTTGATTAGGCCCAGATCGTTTTATTTTTTTTGTGAAATATTGAAGAAGTAGCTTGAATACCATTTTTGTGGTATTTATTTAGAATTATTCCAAATACCGCAAATAGGGTATTGTCGAATCTTTGTATGTTGGGTTACTTTGCAATGTTAATTGAAATCATTCTAAATAGTTTGTCATGAAGTTTTTTGTATTTTGTTTTATTTTTTTATTCTTCAATACCTGCTTATTTGCACAGTCAATAAATATAATGGGGAAAGTTATTGATGAGGAAAAATTACCAATTGAGAATGCTCAAATACGTATTGATTCTGTAATATATCACACCAATAAAAATGGTCAATTCACATTAGTTGTAGAAAGAAAACTAGACTATTTAATTACCGTTGAAAAGGAAGGATATAGAACAGTACAATTTCAACATGTTCTCGAAAATGAAGCGAACAATATCACTATTCCACTTACAAAGTTAGAGCATGATTTATCGGAAGTAAAAATCGTGGGCAGCAAAACAATGAATGAACGTCTAATTGAAATCGGTAAAATACCAATAAAGCCGTTTGATTTGCCTCAAGCTATTGCTATCGTTGATCGTGTTATAATCGAGCAGCAACAATCCGAACAATTGTCTGACGTGCTAAAAAATACAAATGGTGTTTACATTATGGGTGCAACAGGTGGTTATCAAGAGGAAATTGCTGGTCGTGGTTTTGCTTTTGGTAGTAGTAATACGTTCAAAAATGGTGTGCGATTCAACAATGCAATTATGCCTGAAGTCAGCGGTTTGGAAAAAATGGAAATTCTGAAAGGCGGAACGGCCATTCTATATGGCAATGTCGCGGCAGGTGGTGTTTTAAATTTGATTACTAAAAAACCAAAATTTGAAAAAGGAGGAGAGTTATCCATGCGTGTTTCTAGTTATGAATTTTACAAGCCGAGTTTGGATGTTTATGGAAGTGTCAACAAGAAAAATACAATAGCCTATCGATTAAATACAAGCTATCAAAATTCAAAAAGCTTTAGAGATGTTGTGAACGCTGAACGATTTTACATCAATCCGTCTCTTTTGTTTTTAGTTGGTAAGAAAACAGAAATTCTAATTGAAGGAGATTATTTGTCTGACAATAGAACGGCAGATTTTGGCGTTGGAGCGATTAATTATCAGTTGATCGATATTCCTCGATCAACATTTCTGGGAACCGCTTGGTCAACTATCAAAACGAATCAATCAAGTTTGACAACAACGATTACACACCAACTATCCAAAAATTGGCAAATTCGAAATGTAAGTTCGTTTCAGCAATTTTCAAATGTTCTATTTTCAAATGTTCGTCCGAATAGTTCAAGTAAATTCATTCAAGAGGATGGAACGTGGATTCGTGGGGTACAACGCACACAAATCGATGAACAATATTACCTTACACAATTGGATTTGACAGGAAAATTCTCAACTGGAAAATTGAAACATAACTTGCTGTTTGGTGCTGAAATAGATCAATATTATACCAATACAACAGCATTTAATGGAATCACGAACTATGATACAGTAAATGTGTTTAACATCACAACTGAAACACAACGCAACGACATTCCAAGTTTGACAAAGAAAACGGATACGCGCACACCTCGGACAAGAACAGGAGTCTACATTCAAGATTTACTATCTATCTCCTCAAAATTAAAAGTGCTTGCTGGAATTCGCTTTTCCTATTTGGAATCTGGAAGTAATGTATATACTTATTCAACTGACGAGACAAGTTATTCAACTTTGTATGATCATGCGTTTTCGCCTCGCGTTGGACTCGTTTACCAACCAATCAAAACAATGTCCTTGTTTTCGAGTTATAGCAATTCGTTCACACCTAACACTGGAGTAGACATCAATGGTAAAGCCTTGAAACCGTCATTAATCGATCAATATGAAGTTGGAATAAAAAATGATTTTTACAAAGGAAAAGCTTCTCTGAATGTTACAGCTTATCAGATTAAAAATAGCAATGTAGCTCAAATGGTATTAGAAGGAGGAAACACAAATGCGAATATCAAAGAATTAGCCGGGGAAATTACTAGTCACGGTTTAGAAGTAGATGCTTCATTGAAACCAATTTGCGGTTTGACCATCTTAACGGGTTATTCGTTCAATGAAACAGAATACACGAAAAGTACAATTTATGCAATTGGTTCAAAATTACTGTATCAACCAAGAAACACCTTCAATGCATCAGTACATTATGAGGTCCAAAAAGGCAAATTCAAAGGACTTAGTTTTGGTACAACAGGAATGTATTTTGGAAAACGTTTCGCTGGTCGCTTAACGCGATTGAATGTTCCGAACGACACGTATAAACCTATCCCGTTACCTGAATACACAACTTTAGATGCCGGTATCGGCTATTCAAAAGGAAATGTATCCATTCGTTTCAAAGTAAACAATATCTTTAACGCCTTAAGTTACAATGTGCATGACGATAACAGTGTAAATCCTATCGCTCCACGTACCTTTATGACAACATTGACACTAAAACTTTGATTCAATAATTAGAGAAGAAAAATGAAAAAAATACTTCACACACTCCATTTATACTTAGGTTTACTTTCTGGAATTGTAATTTTTACCGTTGCAATAACAGGGTGTATTGTAGCCTTTGAAGAAGAATTACGAGCATATTCCTATTCAGAATTATTCGAAGTAACAAAAGGAAACAATCGTTTGTCGTTGGATGAATTAAAATTAAAAGCTATAGAATCACATCCAAACGAAGGAATAAAATCTATTCGAATTTTAAAAGATGAAACCGCAAGTGTTGAAATTCAATTTCAAGATCGACTTTCAGTTTTTGTAGATCCATATTCGGGTAAAATTTTGGGATCGCTAAACCGAGGAAAAGATTTTTATGGAAAAGTACTTCGCTTGCACCGCAATTTGATGCTGGATGATGCCGGAGAATGGATTACTGGAATTTCTGCTTTAGTTTTCTTTTTCATGATTATAAGTGGTATCATCCTATGGTGGCCAACAAATAAGCGCATTCGAAAAGAAAAATTGGTCATTAAACGCAAAACGCATTGGATAAAAATGAACTATGATTTACATAGCGTTCTAGGTTTTTATGCAAGTTGGATGATATTATTTACGGTTCTCACGGCATTAATTTGGTCATTTGAATGGGCTGAGCAGGGAATGTTTGCTTTGACAAATTCGACTAAAGAAAAACGAATGGAAATAACCTCAAATGGTAAAAAGGATTCAACGGAACTTAGTTTGTCTACGGTCTATTTAAGTTCGATTGAATTGTATCCAGAAAGCAGTGAATTAATCATGTTTTTACCAGAAGATGAAAAAGGTTCAATACGCACAATGCATCGTTACAATTCTGGGTTTTTTAAACGACAAGACAATGTTTTTTATGACCAATATACAGGAGAAATAATAAAAGATAAACCATTCGATTCTTTTTCTACTGGAATGAAATTACGCATATCTAACGAGAATATTCATACTGGAAGAGCGTTTGGTCTAGTTGGACGGTGGATTGTTTTCTTTGCCAGTTTAATTTGTGCAAGTTTGCCAATAACAGGTTTTTTAATTTGGAACAACAAACGGAAAATGGCAAAACAACTTTAATTTTGAATTAACAAAAGGCGCTTAGGAAATTAAGTGCCTTTTTCGTTATTTCGTACTCAAACAAAAATAGCATGAGAGAAGAAGATTTATTGGATAGCCACGCAAAAGTTAAACCTGATTTCAAAGAATTTGATTTCCCAATCGATTTTAGATTCAAATTGGGAACGATTTCAAATGACTTTGTGGCGACTGATGCAAATGGTAGAACATTGGCATACGTCCGTCAAAAAATGTTCAAGCTGAAAGAAGCAATTATGGTTTATGCTGAGGATAGTAAAACAAATTTATTGTATACGATTAGTGCGGATCGAATCATCGATTTCAATGCAAGTTATGAATTCAAGGATGCAAATGGATTTGTTTTAGGAAGTGTAGGACGCAAAGGAATGCGCTCTCTTTGGAAAGCTCAATACGAGATTTTTGATACGCAGAAAAAACAAGAATATACGATTCGAGAAGAAAATCCTTGGGCAAAAGTGTTTGATGTTTTATTGAGTGAAGTGCCGTTATTAGGAATTTTTACAGGTTATTTATTTAATCCAAAATATGGTATTGTCAATCAAAAAGGAGAAACAGTTGCTCGACTATCTAAAGAAGCGTCGTTTTTTGGTCGTAAATTTAAATTGGTAAAATTAGGTGAACTAAAAGATGGTGATTCAGAACGTTTACTTTTGGCTTTGATGATGATGATGTTATTAGAACGAAGAAGAGGATAAAACCGAAAGCGTTAGCAAAAGTTGACGCTTTTTTTATGTAATCATTAGTTTATGAGAAAGTTGATTTCAGCTGCTTTTTGTGTTGTAATAGTGAGCGTTTCAGCTCAAAATACTTCAATAGATGTAACTCATTACGGCTTAAAAATTCATTTAAACGATACATCTAATCGTATTTCAGTTTCCGAACAAATTGAATTTTCTTGGATCGATACAACCCAATTGGTGCAATTTGATTTAGAAAGCACGCAGTCAACTGGAAAAGGAATGCTTGTTTCATCTGTTTTCGATCAATCTAAATCAATTTCGTATAAACAAGTTGGAGAATTACTTATTCTTGAAGACTTAAAAGCAGCTGGTAGAAAGCAACTTTCTCTTGTAATCAATTTTACAGGAATTCCATCTGATGGCTTGGTTATTAGTGCAAATAAGTATGGTGATCGAACATTTTTCGGTGATAATTGGCCAAATCGTGCACATTTGTGGTTTGCTTGTAATGATCATCCATCTGATAAAGCAACTATTTCATGTGAAGTTACAGCTCCCAAGAACTATGAAGTGATAGCCAATGGGGAATTTGTTTCGCGTAAAGATATTTCAGAAACGGAAGCACGAACATATTATCAATCAATGGTTGTATTGCCAACAAAAGTTATGGTTACTGGTGTTGCTAATTTTGAAGTTAAAAAGCTGTCAAATCCTTTGTCACCGATTGAAATTAGTTCATGGGTGTATCCACAGAACAATGAAAAGAGCTTCTACGATTTAGAACTTGCAAAGGATATTTTTAATTATTATGTTTCTTGGATTGGCCCTTATGAGTATGAAAAATTGGCAAATGTTCAGTCCACGACACGTTTTGGTGGAATGGAAAATGCGGGGTGTATTTTTTACGATGAAAATGCGTTCAATGGCAGAAGAACAAGTGAAGCTTTAATTGCACACGAAATTGCACATCAATGGTTTGGTAATTCTGCGTCAGAATCTGATTGGCAACACATTTGGTTGAGTGAAGGATTTGCAACATATTTCACAGATTTGTATTTGGAACATAAATATGGTACAGAAAGAATTCAAAAACAATTAGCGAAGGAACGTGCCGAAGTGATTCAATTCTATCGAAATTATCCGCACCCAGTTGTCGATACCAATTATTCGGAATTGATGGATTTGCTAAACGAAAATTCTTATCAAAAAGGCGCTTGGGTATTACATATGCTACGCAATAGGATAGGGGATCAACTGTTTCATCAATCAATTGTTGCTTATTATGAAAAATTCAGGTTATCAAATGCGAGTTCACAAGATTTCATACAAGTTGTTCAAGAAGTATGTCAACAAGATTTAAGTATATTTTTTAATGAATGGTTGTTTCAAAGTGGTCATCCACAATTAAAAATTGAAAAAAAAATTAAAGTGAAGTCAGCTAAACTATCAATACAACAAGTTCAAAAGGAGCATTTTACAGATATTCCAATGGTGATAGAAGTTGTTTTTGTGGATGGTAGTAAAGTATTGGAGCAAATTAATTTAGCTGGGAAGTCAAATTCGTTTAATTTAAAATACAGCAAAAAGATCAAACAAATTGTAATTGATCCAAATGTACAGTTGTTGTTTGAAGAAAAATAGCGGGTTAAAAAATCAGTTTAATGATTGTTCCTTCCTTTGAAGAATGCACAATTAATTTTCCGTCAATTTGATCTGTTAACCCTTCCATTAAATCGAATCCGGTTCCGTTTGTAGCATAATTTTCAGGTAGCCCTGGTCCATTGTCCTGAATTAACAATTCACAATCCCCTTTCTCATTTTTTTGAAGTCGTATTGATAATTTATTGGTGTGATTTTTACTAAAAGCGTATTTATAGCAGTTTGTTAGGATTTCATTTACGATTAATGAGCAAGGAACTGCTTTATCTACTTCAATGTTGATTTCATCCAATTCCAATTTAAGTTTGATTGTCAAATTGTGTCCATAGGTGTCATTTAAATTTGCAACTAGTGTTCGAATAAACTCACTAAAATTTGCCTCTTGGTAATTTTGTGAATTGTACATGGCGTGCTGCAGGGTTGACAAGGAGAATGTTTTTAAAAGAATATTATTGAACAATTCTTTGTGATAGTCATCTTTCACGCGAAATGATTCATTGCGAATCAATGCTGTTATTACTGCCAAATTATTCTTGACACGATGATTAATTTCTGCGATCAAAACCGATTTTTCCTTTACTAATTTTTCTAGTTCTTCACGATACAGATTTTTTTCTTTTGTTTCAAGCGTTAAAATCAGTAGTTGAGTTAAAGCTAGAGCAAAATGCTGCTCGTCATTCGTCCATTCTCGAATTTCATCGGTGTTTTCAAAGCAGACAACTCCTTTAAATTTTCCTCCAGATAAAATGGGAACTTCCATCATTGAGAAAATCTTGTTTGGAATTAAATAATTGTCAAGGAGTTCTGAGTTGAATGCTTCTTCTTGGGCTCGTGTACTTATGATAATATCCGTGCGGCTAATGTGATTAAAGTAAACAGGATAATCTTCTTTATACAAAAAGCCTTCATAGCTAAAAGAATCTTTCTCACGTTCATATGCGGATAAGCAGGATAGTTTTGTAACATCTTCGTCTATTAGCCAAGCATTGACTCTGTTTATTCTTAAAAAATGAGAGGCGCTGTAAAGAATTTCTTTAGCCATCGCTTTGGCATTACCTTCTCCAATGTGATGGCTTTTTGATAAGCCTTCAATTACTTCGAGGAAGATGGAAGAGCGGTTCATTGGCATTGTTCAGTGATCGATTACAATTAAGAAGTGAATGTACGAAAAGGAATGATTACTGCAAATGAAAATTAACAATTGAGTGTTTTTTTGACGCGAATTGCACCAAAAACGAACAGAATTTTAATTTATTTTTGAAAATACAACATCAACACGTCTGTTCAATTGCCGACTTTCATCATCGACTTCTTCAACTCGCGGAATAGTATTACTGAAACCTTCATATTTTAATCTCGTAGGTGAGATTCCTTGACTAACAAGCATTGAGTAAACGGTATAAGCGCGCGCACTAGACAGTAATGGGTCATTGGCACAGCAAACATGCCCGCGTATAAATGCAAATGCTTTTGGATGGGCACTGAGAAAATCATAAAGTCTCCAAATTTCATTCTCAGAACCAGGTAACAACACATCTTGGCCTGGAACGAATTGAATATCCAAAACTATAGCATCGGAGGAATTCGAAACCAAACTATCTAGATTTACTTTTTCGAATTTATTGGATAAAGGAATTTCTTCATCAACAACGCGAATGACATCTGCAAAAATATAGGAGACATCAACACGTCTCCAAATACGATAGTTTTTTACATTTTTTTCTAGTGGATATTCTTCACCAAACGAATTTTTTGAATTTACTATTTCACCTTTGAGTGTAAGGTAATTGTTAACCGTTTCAAGTCGATTGTTGGCTAGTACTCTGTTCATTTCAACACTTCCAGTTGTATCGCAAAATGCAGAAATATTTGTAATCAACAAATCTCCACCTGACACAACATTGAACAATGAATCCAATGATTTTTTACTTTGTTTTGTTAGTGAATAATCACCTAAATGAAAAAATAGGTGAAGTGTTTTTGATGTTTCTTGAGCTGAACTTGTAAACGTTCGCAAGACAATTGCTAGGAATAGTAACTTTTTCATGAAATGAATAACTTGTTAATGAAATATGGTTACATTCCCGTAAATTTTATGTCAACCCTTCTATTGCGTTGACGATCCCTGTCGCTCAATTCTGGTGTTACCAATGGTTCTTTATTTGACATTCCGATATAATCAAGACGGGACTTTTCGATTCCGAGTTTGATTAATTCTTTGTAAACACGTTTCGCTCTTTTTTTAGACATACGCATGTTTTTGCCACAACAAACATGTCCTCGAATGAGAATATTAGCACCACTATTTTTAATTAAGAAGTTGGCAAGATTTCGAATTTCTTTCAAGCTCTTTTCATCCAAATTTGCTGTTCCTTCGAAAAATTCAACGTTTAAAATATAAGGTATTGCATTGTCTAATGATGCTAGAATTTCATGATGATTTGTATCGCGAACAATTGGTTCAAGTTCAATAATTGGAAAGGCGGCAGTGTCAACTGAATTGGTTTGCACTGAAATTGGAATATTATTTTCGTAATAGACATCTACACGCCTCCAATTCAAATAAGATTGAGCATCGTAAATTCTGTTTAATCCTTGTGCCACTTTTGGGATTTCACTATTGTTACCAATGGATAATTGATGTGATATAAATTCTAATCGTTTTTTGGCCAGTGAATCATTATAGCGTGTAGATCCGATTGAATCCGTGTAGGCGTAGACTTTTAAAATGGAGATTTCATTCTTTTGGAACTTTTCTTTGAATAGATTCAGTTGATTTTGAGAATAAACCGTTGGAACACTTTGATTTCGATCGAAATAGAATGATTTTATTGTTGTTTGTGAATGTCCTAAAACACAAATGAAGAGCGCTAAACTATGTAGAATTAAATGTTTCACTGTTTTTTATACGGTCGACAAACATGTAGGTTACAAAAAAAGGTGCTTAAATCTAAGCACCTTTTCCTTTCTTTTGTTTAAGTCCTATTTAAATTTCGACAAGTCGACTTTACTATTTACTGTAATTGAAGTTGTTTTACCACTAAATGTGACTTCTCCTACAGACAAGGTCATTGTATGTGGAAATAATAATCCATTTACTTCTTTGAAATCGGAATAGGTAGCTGTTGTTTCTACAGTTTCCTCACCATCTTTTTGAATAGAAATAGATTTAACTTTCATGAAACTTTTTGTAGTGTAATAATCAAACGTTTCAGTTTCACCATCGTTCCATTTCATGACATACATATCAACACCGTCAACATTTTCAATTCCAACAAGCTCATACTTCATTCCAGTTGAAACATAGTTTAATTCTGGAAACAAACCAACTGATTTTTTCTTAGCAGCGATTTCTTTTTCTGTTAATTCTTTTTGACCAGTTTGCATGTTAGTTGAAGAACCTACTGATCCATCAAAATATGATTTTTGTAAAACCATTCCTTGACCTTCCAATTTTTGCCCTTCTGTTGAGGGAGCAACCCAAACCTTTGTGTTTTTTAATGGGAAAGGAATTTGAGACATTGAAAGTTCAGTTTCTTCAACCACTGATTTAATTTTTTTCAATTTCTTCGCAGTGGCTTTTTTGGAAGTTGTATTTGTAACAGCATAGATGTACTTTTCGATCAATTCATCTTTCGTAATATCTGCAGCCTTCATTTCTTTCACTTCATTACCGAAAGCATCTAAAAATTCGATTTTACCGTCAGCGTCAAATTGTTTTAATCGATCAACAATTTCTTCATTTCCTACAACAACGATATTACAATTTTTAGCAGTAAAATACTGTTGAGCCATTGTCAAAATATCTTCTTTGTTAATTGCTTCCAATCGTTTCAAATAGCTTTGATAATAATCTTTGCTCAAGTTGTTTTTAATGATATTCAAAGCGAATCGTGCAATAGTTTGAGGATTTTCTAAGGAACGAGAGAAACCACCAGCCATCGACGATTTTGTTAAGTTCAATTCATCATCTGTTACATAGCCATTGGTAATTCTGTCTAATTCAAATAAGATTTGTGCGATTGCAGAATCACTAACATCATTTCTGAAATTTCCACCAATTGATAACCAAGATCCATCTTCAGTGACATTTAATGTTGAATAACATCCATAAGTATAGGCTTTGTCTTCACGTAAATTTTGCATTAAACGCGTTCCAAAACCACCACCACCGAAAACACCATTCAGCACTGTTAATGGCAATTGGTTTTGATTTCCTGTGCGAATATCAAGTGGGAATGATACTTGAATTACAGATTGAACAGCTCCAGGTTTTTTAACGAAAATTACACGGTTTCCTTTGTTGAAATCACCTTTTCCTACTTCTTGTTTGTAAGGTGCAATTCCGGATGATTTTGCAAAATATTTGTTTACCAATTGTGTAGCTTGTTCTTTGGTAATATCACCAACAATTACCATGTAACTTCCTTTCGTAGTGAAAATGGCTTTGTAGTAATTTACAATGTCATCACGTGTAATGTTTTTTAAACTTTCTTCCGTCATCACATCTCCATAAGGATGGTTTGGGAAATTAACTTTGCGTTCTACGTTATCAGCCATTGTTCCAGGATCTGATTTTGCAGACATTAAGTTTGACTCGTTTTGTTTTTTCACACGGTCAAATTCACTTTCTGGGAAGTTAGCATTGTAGAATACGTCTGACATCAATTCCAAACCTTTGTTCAAGTGTTTAGTTAAACATGACAAATACAAATTGCTTTCAGAAGCTTCCAACGTTGCACCGATATAATCTTTCTCACCATCCAATTTATCTTTTGTACGAGCCGAGGTCCCAGATAAAATTAAAGAACCTGCCAATTCAGATAAACCTGCTTTATTCCCTTCTGTAATAGGGTCAGAGCCCATCACGAAATTGAAAGCAACTTTAGGTAATTTGTGATTTTCAGAGAGAATTACCGTAATTCCTGTTTCAGTTGTAAAAACTTCTGAATCTTTAATGTTAATGGTTGGCGCTTTTGCAGCTGCAGGGCGCACTGAACGATCCAATTGACCGAAAAGAACTGCTGGAACTAAAAGTCCTGTTAAAATAAATAACTTTTTCATCGTCAATATTATTTAGTTTCTTTTGGTAAATAATGCAAGATTACTCGAGCATCTTGTGTTAAATATTTTTTTGCAACATGCAAAATGTCTTCACGCGTAACTTTCATATAGCCTTCTAATTGTGTGTTCACACGGCTTGCAGAACCATAATAAACATGATTATCTGCTAAGTTTTCAGCAACGCCTGCAATTGATGAATTCGAAGAAACTAGATCGTTTTCAATTTTGTTTCTTACTTTCTCAAATTCTTCTTGGGAGATCAATTCAGTTTTCATCAATTCGATTTGTGCATCAAATTCCATTTGAATAGAATCTAAACTAACACCATTTGCAGCAATTGCAGCGAAAATACCAACCCCAGCATCTTCTAAACCATAATTAAACGAAAACGCGAATGTTGCCATTTCTTTTTTCTCAACAATTGATTTATTGATGCGCGAACTAGCTCCACCAGATAATACCTCGTTCATCATTTCCAATGCATAAACATCCGGATCCGTTTGAGCAGGGAATTTGTAACCCATGAACAACGCTGGTAATTGAATATTATCGTAAACAACATCTTTGATAACACCGTTTAATTTTTCTGTATCTTTTGTTGGACGTGGAATATCAACTGGTTTATTTGCCAATGATGTAATCAATTTTTTCGCTTCTGGATCTTTCGAATTCATGAAATCCTTTGCGTCAAATTTTGATTTTGCAATTCCATAGCGTTTTTCAAAATCAGCATTAGCTAAATTCTCAAAATCACGGAACAAGTTAATCGCTTGACCTTTTGGAATTGAACCGTAGTATTTATCAATCCATTTTTTCGTTTCAGCGATGTTTAAATCACCAGCAATCGACAAAGTCGCATTTTGAGGAACATAAAATGTTTTGTAGAAATTCACATAATCCTCTTCTTGCGCTGCATCTAAGTGTTCCATACTTCCGATTGGAACCCAATTGTAAGGGTGAACTGTGAACATGCGTTTGAACATTTCAGTGATGAAAGAAGCGTACGGTTGATTATCAACGCGCTGACGTTTTTCTTCTTTAACAACACTTCGCTGTGTCTCGATTCCTGTATTATCAACTTTAGCATGCAATAAACGCTCACTTTCTAACCATAAACCAAGTTCAAGTTGGTTAGAAGGTAAAATTTCATAGTAATACGTTCTGTCTTGAGAAGTATTTGCGTTTAAAGTTCCACCGTTTTTCTCAACAAGTTCAGAGTATTCACCACGACCAATATTGGCTGATCCTTCAAACAACAAATGTTCAAAGAAGTGAGCAAAACCAGTTCTTTCTGGATTTTCATTTTTAGAACCAACATGGTACAAAATGGAAACTGCAACATTTGGTGTTGAGTGTTCCTCATGTAAAATTACATGGATGCCATTCGGAAGATCATACTCAACGTATTCAATCTTCTTCTGTGCTTGAGTTGATAAAGCAACAAATGCCAATAACCCAGTTACGATTGTTTTTTTCATTGATAAATAGGATTTATATCACGTGCAAAGAAAGTTAGATTTTTTGAATTGAGAAGCCTTTGGTGATATACGGATGATTCTTTGTGCAAGTGGTTTGTTTGAAGGATTTCCTTTGGCAAGAAAATTGCTAACTTTGAGCCGATGAAAAAATTAGCACTTCTTTTATTGATCTTTTCTGCAGTGAACAGTCAGGCTCAAAAGGTAATTCCATTTGTAGATTTCAACTATTATTTCAGAACATTTGAAAACGACAATTTTCGTCAGTTGGAATTTCAACGCATCAAAGAATTTAAAGCCGGTGATGACTTAGTTGCTTACATCGATACGAAAGGAAATTTGCGAATCTATGATGGTAAAGAACGCAAAGACATTTCAAACTTAAATGTTGAATACAAGGTTTCGGACCACTTGATGGCGTATAAAATTGGTCCAACATTGAATATGTGGGATGAAGGAAAACTTCAAACATTGACTTATTTTGCTCGTAATTATGAAGTGAAAGATAGTTTGATTGTTTTCGAAGATACGCGTTTCAATACCTTGAATGTTTATTGGAACAAGCAAATTTATCCACTTTGCACAGTTGTTGACGATATATATATGCCAGAAGCAATTGGTGAAAACATCCTTGTTTTTAAGGACAATGGTAACTTTTTTAAAGTGTTTTATCAAGGTGAAATTTACGATTTAGGGGTTTGGAATAATACAATCGATTTTCAATGTGGAACAGATATCATCTGTTTTAATGATCCAACTCAACGTTCTTTTGCAATATTCGAAAATGGTCAATTTCTGGATGTAGAAAAAAACTATATGGGTAAATACAAAGCGGGAAGAGGTTTTATTGTTTACGAGGATTTAAATGGAAATTTAAAAATGTATAAAAACGGTGAAACAAATCAAATTTCTAATTTCTCAGCAAAATTTTGGGAGGTAAAAGATGATTTAGTTGTATGGGGAGAGAATTCTTTTGTTTATGCTCAACAAAATGGTGCTAAAATTCAGGTTTCAACCTACACGCCGAAAGATTATTTACTGAAAAACAATACGTTTGCTTTCCGCAACCAAATGGGTGGAGTGAGCGCTTTGATTGATGGGAAAGTTCATGAAATTACCAACCAAGTAAATGCAGAATATGAAATCTATGGCAATGCGGTTCTGGTGAAACTATTCAATAGTTCGTATATCGTTTTCAAAAACGGTAGAAAATTTGAAGCTTAGAAAATGTTATTTTAGTTGTTCTGTAATTACGGCTTTTTCAACTAATCCAACATTTTGCCACACTAATTCTTGATTTTGATATAAATGAAGCAAGGGAATAGAACTGATGTTAAGTGCTGTTGCTAGCTCTGGGTTTTCATCAACATCAATGCCAATGACTTTCACTTCTCCTTTATATTCTTGTTCGATTTCAGCAACAATCGGTGCTAGCTTTTTACAAGGACCACACCATACGGCAGAAAAATCAACCAATACTTTACCGTCAATTTTTAACAACTTATTGAAGTCTTCCATCGACATTCCTTCTTTCGCAACCTGAGCACCAGCAAGTGGTAAGCCAGCATTGTTCCACGCCATTATCCCACCTTCCAATTCGTAAATTTCTTTAAAACCATTATCAAGTAAAGCTTGACTTGCCGCCGCACTTCTCCCACCGCTTAAACAGTAAACAAAAACAGGTAGGTTTTTATCTAAATGCTCTATTTTACTTGAGAATTCTGATGAGTTCCAATTGAAATTTTGGGCATTTTCAATTGCTCCACCCTTAAATTCTTCTGGTGTTCGCACGTCGATTATTTGAGGATTTGTTACTTCAGCAATTTTATTCGCAAATGCTTTTGGAGTTAAAGAGGTAATTTCTGTTTTTTGACTTGCCGTGCAAGATGTTCCTAAAATGAACATGAAACTGAATAAAATGAATGATGTTAATTTGGTTTTCATAGTATGTTTATTTTGGTCAAAAGTACAATTCAGTTTTGAAATGAATGAAACTTTAGTTACTAAATATAGTTGTGTTACTCGTGCGTTTTTGCAGAATCGGCAATTAGATTATTTAGCTCAATCATTTCATCTTCTGTCAAATGTCGCCATTTGCCAATTTCCGTATCCAATTTAATGTTCATGATGCGAACGCGTTTTAATTTTACAACTTCATAATTCAAGAATTCACACATGCGACGAATTTGACGATTCAATCCTTGTGTTAGGATGATTTTGAATTTAAACAAACTGATTTGCTCAACGTGGCATTCTCGCGTTATGGTATCTAAAATAGGAACGCCAGAACTCATCTTTTGGATAAATTGCTTCGTAATTGGTTTATTAACCGTTACAATATATTCCTTTTCGTGATTATTTCTTGCTCTTAGAATTTTATTGACAATATCACCGTCACTTGTCAAGAAAATTAATCCTTCACTAGCTTTGTCTAATCGTCCAATTGGAAAAATGCGTTTAGGATACTTGATAAAATCAATGATGTTGTTCTTTTCGCGTTCCGTTTCGGTAGTACAAACAATTCCTATCGGTTTATTAAAAGCCAAATAGGTATGTTTTTCAGTTGGTTCTGCAATTAGTTTTCCGTCCACACGTACCTCATCAGTTGGAGTAATTTTCGTACCCATTTCAGGAACATTCCCGTTAATAGTAACTCTTCCTTCTTCGATTAACTTATCTGCAGCGCGACGTGAGCAAAAACCTGCTTCGCTTAAAAATTTATTGATACGGGTTCCTTGTGTTTCGTCCATTCCAACTTTTTGGCAAAAATACTTCCAAAATCTGAATTCCAAATTATAAATTATAAAGTATCTTTGTCACTATTCGATGCCAATTACAGCATCTTTTTTCCGAATTTTCAAACAACAACACTATGAATAACTGGTTTACAGTAAAAGTTAAATACACGAAACAATTAGATAACGGAACATTTAAACGTGTTTCAGAACCTTATTTATTGGCGGCGATGACATTCACGGATGCAGAAGCGCGAATTTATGAGGAATTAGGAAGTATCATTAAAGGAGAATTTAATGTTGTCGGGATTACACGAACAGAGATTCACGATATTTTCGCTTACGACGATGCAGATGTGTGGTATAAAGTTAAAATCACTTATGAAAGTGAAGCAGGTGGAATGGATGGAGAAGAGGCAAAAGCGAAAAAAGTTGCTCAAAACTTCTTGGTTTCTGCACATTCTGTAAAAGATGCGTACGACCGAATCAAAGAAAGCTTATCGACTTTAATGGTTGATTTTAAAATTCCTTCAATTATTGTTTCTCCAATTGTAGAAATTTTCCCGTACACAGAAAACCTGGATCGCGAAATTGAGCGTCGTCCGATGGAAACAGTTGCAGCCTTCGAAGAAGAAGCTCCAGCACCAAAAGGAAAAGTTTTCTCTGCACCAGGATCTGATATCGACGATGAGTTCGAAGAAGAATTAGAGGAGGAAATCGAAGAGGAAGATTCTGAATTAGAAGACGAATTCTCTGACGAAGATTAATAATGAAGGAATTTCTCGATCTTTTAAGAAACGATCATCACCAATTTGACCAAGGTAAATTAGAAGATTATTTTGGGTCAGAACCGTTTGCACTTGTGGCTAAATGGCTGCGAGAAGCAATCGAACGTGGTGTTTCTGAACCAAATGCAATGAGTATTTCAACGATTGGTTTGGATGGATTTCCACATTCACGTATTGTTTACTTGAAAGAATTACTCGAAGAAGGTCCGATATTTTACACGAATTACAAAAGTGCAAAAGGAAAAGCGCTTGAAGCCAATCCAAAAATTCATGCCTTGATTTTCTGGCCAGGAATGGAGCGTCAAATCAGTATCACGGGAACCGTTGAAAAAGTTCCTGAAGAAATGAGTGACGAATATTTTCAATCTCGTCCGTGGGGAAGTAAAATAGGTGCTTGGGCTTCACAACAAAGTGAAGAATTGGCATCGCGTGATGAATTGGAAAATCGTGTTAAAGAACTGGCTGAATTATTTCCTGTAGAAGTTCCACGCCCTCCACATTGGGGAGGCTACGTGATAAAACCTGTTCAAATTGAATTTTGGCAAGGAAGAGCTTCACGCTTACATGATCGAATTGTCTTTGAATTAAACGATGGTAACTGGAGAGTTTTCCGCAAGAATCCATAAGGAATGTACGAAATAAAACCAATTGTCTTTACTCTGTCAAATGGGATTCGTGTTGTTTATTTACACGCTCCTGCACAAGTTGCGCATCTTGGAATTACAGTTCTTGGAGGTTCTCGATTTGAACTGCCCGGAGAAGATGGATTGGCTCATTTTCTTGAGCATTGTATTTTTAAAGGTACGACAAAACGAAAAGCTTTTCACATTCTTTCACGCCTTGATTCGGTTGGTGGAGAATTAAATGCCTATACAGCGAAAGAAGAAATTTGTGTCTATGCTTCTTTCACAAAAGAACATATACGCAGAGCTTCTGAATTATTGGCTGATATTACACTTAACTCAAATTTTCCGTTAAAAGAGATTATCAAAGAGAAAGAAATCATTCTTGATGAAATCAATTCATATTTGGATAGTCCAAGTGACAAGATTTTTGATGATTTTGAAGGTTATTTGTTCGAAGGACATGCGTTAGGAAATAATATTTTAGGAACAAAAGAACGTGTTCAAGGTTTTACCCGCGATCATTTGGTAGATTATGTAAAACGCTTTTTCACTGCCGATAATATGGTAATTTCCTTCGTTGGAGATTTATCACGCAATAAATTGGAAAAGATTCTGGAGGAGGATTTCAAACATTGTCCTGCAGGAAATCATGTTCCAGTGATTGAAACATTTGAACCACGAAAAGCATTCCACATTCGCTCAAAAGAAGCGAATTACCAAGTTCATGCAATCGTTGGTGGACTTGCGCCGAATTATTTAGATGAATCACGTCGAGGAATGACGATGATGACAAACATTTTAGGTGGACCGGCATTAAATTCTCGTTTGACTTTGTCAATTCGTGAGAAATATGGTTATTCCTATAATGTGGAAGCAAATTACACGCCTTATGTTGATACTGGTTTTTGGAGTGTGTATTTAGGAACTGATCCGAAATACATTGATAAATCATTGGCCTTGATTCGAAAAGAATTGAAATTACTTAGAACAAAAAAGTTAGGAGTGTTACAATTGAATCGTGCGAAAGAACAATTAAAAGGACATTTGGCTTTGGGCTTGGATTCGAATTCAGGATTAATGCTTGGTTTAGGGAAGTCATTGTTGCTATTCAATCAAATAGACACGATTCAAGAAATTTATGCAGGGATTGATAAGTTAACTGAAGTGGAGTTGATGGAGATTGCCAATCGTTATTTCTCAGAAGATAATTATTCGGAACTAGTTTTTGACTTGCAGGAAGATTAGTCCTTTATCCTATAAAGTGTTCTTCGATCATCATTAATCATTACCCATTTATAATTCTGGAAATAATCTTCATTTTCTTTCGAGAAGGTGTATGTTAATCCAAAACAACACGTACACGCACAATTGCCTCCGTAGCCAATAAACTTTAAGTTGATTATCGAATCACTTTCTAAGGAAGCATCTCCAAGAAATTTATGACAACAATTGGATGTTATTTGGGTTGAAATAATCCACATGGAATCACTTTTCGTTACAGATTCAATGCGTTCGATGATTCCATCATGTTCACCAGAGCAATTACTTCCATGAACCGACTGAAGCCATAAACCCGAATAGCTGTAAAGTGCAATCTGATTTCCAGTCCCAGGAATAGCCATTGTTCCGTAAAGGATTTGTCCATCCATTGAACTATTGATCAAAATCGTATCCGTTTCTTTTAATTCCATCAACTGAGGATCTTTTGGGTAAACAATCAAAATAGTATCTGATTGTGACCAACTAAAGATATTGAAACTAAAAAAACTGCAAAATAGGATGAATTTCATACCTGAAAATTAAAGAAAAATAAAATATCAATAAAAAATGAGGTGTTTTTTAGTTTTTTTTTGAAAAAAATCAGATTTAATTAAAATAAATAGGGGGTTGTTGATAAAAAAGTGTAAAAAAATGAATTAACCCCCTAAAAAATGATGTAGATTTGCAAAAAAAAATCTTTTTATCATGGCAACCAAAAGACAAAAAGCGTATCAAGATGTGTTAAATCGCACTCCGAAACACATTGATTTTGACGGAAGAGTATCGGAATTATTTGGTAAAAACGTATTTCACATTGAAGTGATGCGTGAATATTTACCATCAGAAGCATTCAAATCGATGCAAGAATCGATTCAAAATGGAACACGTTTAGATCGTAAAATGGCTGACCAAGTTGCCTCAGCGATGAAAGATTGGGCATTGACAAAAGGTGCTACACATTATACACACTGGTTTCAACCTTTAACTGGTTCAACAGCAGAAAAACATGATGCGTTCTTTAAGCCAGTTGGTCCAGGAAGAGCAATGGAGAAATTTGATGGTGACTTATTAGTTCAACAAGAGCCAGATGCATCTTCTTTCCCAAATGGTGGAATTAGAAATACATTCGAAGCACGTGGTTACACTGCTTGGGATCCATCCTCTCCAGCATTCGTAATTGGAAAAACATTGTGTATTCCAACAATTTTCATTTCATATACGGGTGAGTCGTTGGATTATAAAATGCCATTGTTGAAAGCCTTACATGCTGTTGATCAAGCAGCGGTTGAAGTGTGTCAATACTTTGATAAAAACGTAACGAAAGTAAACGCAACGTTAGGTTGGGAACAAGAATATTTCTTAGTAGATCAAGCATTGTTCAACGCTCGTCCAGATTTGATGATGACAGGAAGAGCCTTGTTTGGACACGCAGCTGCGAAAGGTCAACAATTGGAAGATCATTATTTTGGATCAATTCCAGATCGTGTAACTGCTTTCATGCGTGAGTTTGAAACAGAAGCAATTTTGTTGGGAATTCCAGTTACAACGCGTCACAATGAAGTTGCTCCAAATCAGTTCGAGTGTGCACCAATGTTCGAAGAGTGTAACTTGGCAAATGACCACAACTTGTTGTTAATGGACTTGATGGAGAAAATTGCGCGCAAACATGATTTCCGTGTTTTGTTGCATGAAAAACCATTTGCTGGTGTTAACGGATCAGGTAAACACAACAACTGGTCATTGGGAACAAATACTGGAGTTAACTTATTGGCGCCAGGAAAAAATCCTAAAACGAACTTGCAATTTTTGACATTTTTCGTGAATACAATTAAAGCAATACATGATCACGCTGATTTATTACGTGCATGTATCGCATCAGCTGGAAATGATCACCGTTTAGGAGCAAATGAGGCTCCACCAGCAATTATTTCTGCATTCATTGGATCTCAATTGTCTACTTTATTGGATGATATCGAGAAAAACGTGAAAGCCGGAAAAATGACTCCAGAAGATAAAACGGAATTGAAGTTGAACATTGGAAAAATTCCACAAATCATGTTGGACAATACAGATCGTAACAGAACTTCTCCGTTTGCCTTTACAGGAAATAAATTTGAGTTCAGAGCTGTTGGTTCATCTGCAAACTGTGCTTCTGCAATGATTGTATTGAATACAATTATGGCAAAACAATTACAAGATTTTAAAGTTTCAGTTGACGCACGAATCGATAAAGGTGAAGCGAAAGACGAAGCAATTTTGAAAGAACTACA
>JBDLVK010000018.1:0-9502 GCA_039804825.1 Bacteroidota bacterium | reverse complement strand
GGGCTTTTTTTGTTTAATAATATGAACAATTAAATAGCCATATTTCCAATCTTTCCTGAAAATTCTTCAATCATCACATCCATTGCTTGTTTCAGCATGTTTTCTTTTCCGTCTTTCGCTTGGATAACAATTTTACTTCCATTCTCATCCATTTCGAACGTTACATATTTCACAAGGTAAATGATTTTCGCTTCTTCCTCAAATTCGAAAGATGACAAATCCACACCTTCCAAATTGATAAACGCTGTGACTCCTTTTTTACCAAAAATCTCACATCCTTTTGGAACATTCAAACGCTTTCCAGCTTGAGGAACAAAATTTGCATTACTGTATGCTGCAATTCCTTTCGCATCCAAATCAACTTGAGCCATTCCAATTTCCAACATGCTTTTCGCACCACTCGCGAACATTTGTCCATTCTTACCAATTCCGACGTAGATATTGAAATCTGACATTCCTTCGTTTGGATTAGAATTACCAACCATCACCATTCCAACTTCACCACTTAACAAGCCAGAAAGACCATCTTTTCCTCCCATTGCAAGTGCCATTTGGAATTCTCCTCCAAGCATTTCTCCAATTTCACTCATAGCCGTAGGGGCGTATTCATCAATGAACGCTTGCATTTTTTTCATGTCAAGGTTCATCGCGAATCCTAATGTTGGACTACCAGTCCCTAATTTTTTCACAACTCCAGCTGATACGTCATTTTTAAAGAACAACTTTTTCTTTAAACCATCAGAAAACAAGTTTTTCGTTTCAATCACCACTTTTCCTTTCTCGAAAGACATAGCAGTTTGAACATAAGAATCGTTGACCATTTCAGTCAATTCAGCTTGTTTATCTTCGCTTAATTTTGATAAATCAGTGTTTGATGTTTTGTACAAATTGGCAACACTCATTCCAAGAACAACATCACCCTTTGCAGCTAACAATTCATCAATTTTACCTTCAGAAACATCATTCGTAGTTTTGTCAAATGCATCTGTCAACATTAATTTACCATCGAATTCTCCTTTTTTCGTAATTAAAATTGCCAAGTTGTTGCGAACCCCAAGGCACACATCTCCACTTTCAAAATAGTCGATATCTCCTTCTTTGTTCATATCAAAACCTTGGTGTTTTAATTTACCAACCAACGAATCAGCATTTGTCACTTCGAAGAATGCATAAGTTGTTTTTGGAGTCCCATCCTCATCCATTGGGCCTTCAACTGCGAAGAAAACAGGTGTTTCCAATTTTAAACTACGTTTGAAATCCTGTACTTCAATGTCAATAGCAACTCCAAGTTTTGGGATTTTCTTGTATTCCGTTTTATCCAAAATTGTATTTAAATCAACCTTTCCAAAGGCAACGATTGTTTCATTTCCATTCAGAAAGGCAGAAACATAATCTTGTAAAGGTCGACCATCTTTGTTACCTCCACAAGCCACTAACACAAGTGTTAAAACTAAAAATCCAAAAATCTTTTTCATGTTGTTTGTTTTTAAGCGAATGCATTCAAATTTGCAATACAAATCAAAAATACATATAATTTATTTCACCCGGACATAGCATATAATGTGCCAAGTTCACTATTTTTGAACATGCATTTAATTGAGCCTTTTTACGGTTGGAGGAATTTGTATATTGCCTCAGAAGATCCCTCATCTCCTTTCTATGAGCGCGAATATAGCGAGTTCAATTTCGACAATACGGTCTATAATTTTTACATTCATCCACAATGGGATGCAATAGGCTCACCAACTTTGTTCATTAAAATTCTTTATTGTGAATACGATGATCAATTTGCTATTCTTGAATTGATTGGAGAATGGAACGATGCCATTGAAAACGACATCATGACTTTAAAACGCGATATTATAGAACCTATGATAGATGAAGGAATTAATAAATTCATTTTAATTGGTGAAAATGTATTAAACTTTCATTATTCAGATGATTGTTATTACGAAGAATGGTTTGACGATGTTGAAGAAGGTTGGATAGCGATGGTTAATTTTCATGACCATGTAATCAACGAATTTGAGCGCATTCATATCGATCATTACTTTGTGATGGGAGGTGAACTTGAAGATATTGAATGGAGAACGTATCAACCTTATCAATTCTACAAGAAAGTCAATGAATTGGTTACGAAACGAATTTCATAAAAAAAGGCCTCACATTTGTGAAGCCTTTTTTGCTATCAATACTAATAAATTAGATCATCACTTTTGCAGTCATTGCCTTGTTACCCACAAAGAAATTAACCACATAAATTCCCGATTTCAATTCACTTGGAACCGAAATCGTTTGTTTATTTTGACCAATCATTGAGTTACCAAGGTTTGAAACAAACACTGATTTTCCATTTAAATCAATCAGATTCAAATACATTTCTCCAACGCTCATCGAATTGAAATTCAATACAATCGATTTGTTCTCTGGCGAATATCCCGCAGTAAAATTAGAGGCTAAATCATTGACTTCTTCTTCCAAACCTAATGTAGAATTAAGCACATGAGTAGAAAGGTAAATTACGTCACCAGAATTCGTTGAATTACCATTTGCTTTATTGGAAGCAACATAGAATGTTACAGGACCAACATCCGTTGCTGGTGCCGTCCATGTCCATAACCAAGCAACTGTTGCGCTTGTGTTACTAGTACTTTTATGATTCGCATATTTGCGAGTTGTTCCAGTAATTGCGGTATTTGAACCAGCTCCAAAAGTTCCTGCCATATCGCTTGCTGCCGTTAGAGCAGTTGCTTGAAAACCTTTTTTTGCTGGACTAGAAGTCATTTGTAAAGCTACGTTATAAGTAACACCGGGAACATAAGCAGAAACAGGTGTAATTCCTTGAGCAACGATTAACGAATTTTCCGTTGATCCCGCTTGAACTGATCCAGCGTGACAAGAAGTACAATTTGTTTCACCAGGAGCTCCAGTTTGACCGGTCGGCGCTCCGTTTGCATTTTTGTGTAAACCACTGTTGTATTTTTCAATAGTGTAAGATTCCATTGAACCCACTGACATTCCTATAACTAACATCAATGCTGCAGAAACAAAAACAATTACTTTTTTCATTTGAATATCAATTATTTAATTTCCCTTGAGAAACCCAACAAGCGAATTGCTGAATTAATGTATCATTCAATGCTGGTCCACCTTGAGGCATTAATTGAGGAGTTCCATACAAAGTATTTAAAACTGCTGTAGCATTTGCTGAAATTTCACTATGATTCGTTAATGTTGGTAAAGAACCACCTGTATCGTGACATCCCAAACAATTATCTTGAATCATTGGTGTAATTTGTGCAGCAAAGTGAATCGTATCTGTACAATCAGGTGTTGTCGTAATGACTGGAACCTTGTCTTTCGCACAAGAATTCACCAAACCAAATCCTACGATTGCTGCAAGAAAAGCGAATAAACCTATTTTTTTCATATAATTATTTTATAAAAATTGGTTTGAATGTAAACCAAGATAATACTGGAAAAAATGCTACAGGAGCTAGGATAAAGTAATAAAAATCTTTATATAACTCTGCATTTTCATTTTTAAATACTAATTGAGTATCCACTGTAAACATAAATTTCAATGCCAAAACAATTGCTGCGCCACTCAATAAAAAGCCAACAACAAAAGCAGCAAGGTTCTCTTTTCTCAACATTTTCGCCATCGCAAAATATAGAAAACAAGCTATCATACCGACCATCGTATTCAAACTCATTAAATACATGAATGATGCTTTTTCAGTAAAATCTACCTCCAAAGGAGAATACTTAAAGACATAAATGTATGCAACACTAATGATTGTCCCGAAAATACTTGCCGTTAATCCAGCAAAAAAGATGTTTTTAAACATATATTTATTTTTTAGCTACAGGAATAGAATAGTTGATGTTCATGTTGTTAGGCACCGCATCACTTGAGTGACCAACTTTAAAGTCCATACGGTTCACGATGAAACTTCCAGTAAACGTTAAATCAGTTCCAGATTTCGTAACTTTCAAGGGAACGCTTTTCTCTTTGGTAATGCCTTTGATAGTCAATTTACCTGTAACAGTAAAATCATTTCCAGCTTTTACAATTTTTGTTGATACAAACTTAATTTGTGGGTTTTTCGCTGCATCGAACCATTCAGCCGTTTGTGCTTTTTTGTTCATCATCCCATTTCCAGTACTAATTGATGATACATCAAACGTTAAATCGAACTTCGAACCATCTAAATCAGTTTCATCAAATTTGATTGTCCCTTTCATGGTTTTAAAAACACCAGTTGGGTCTTTACTTTTAAATTGGATTGTGTGACCATCCTTAATTTTGTAATCAACAGCATTCACAGCCATTCCTGCAGAAGTTAACAAGAGCAAACTTGCAACCATTGGATAAAATATCTTTTTCATACTTCTAATTTTATTATTTATTCACGTTCGAATTTACGACCTACACAAAAACCTAGCCTAAATTGTCCTTTCAACCAATTTTCGAATGTGTAAGGTATAAATTGAGTTTCACCAAAACCTTTTGAATTGGTTAAATTAACTGTAAAGTTGTGACCAAATGTGATCCATTCAAAAGCAATCCCCAAACTGTTGTAATTTGTACCTCTAACATCTTCATCCGCAAATACATGATAGTATTCAACCAAAACAGCCATTTTCGAATTAATTCCAAAACGAGCTGCTCCACCTAAAGAGAATAAGGTATTAACATCATTTTGAGCAACATAATTACGGTGAACCAACGTTGGCATTACAGCTAAGGACAAACGTTCTCCAAATTTACGTGCAATGTTTAATTGTGTACAATATGCCAATCGGTACTCCCACTTTGGAAAAGCATTCACCTGTGAAATATCCGTTGATGCCGTCATGTAGGAATAACTTGTTGTTGCCAAAGCTGTAAGCGTAAATGGACTACCATGACGCTCTTGCTTCAATACTTTGTATTTCACAAAACCATCCAATAATGATTTGTAAGGTGCTCCAGTTCCTTTACTTCTACCAAATCCAACCATCAAATCGTTAGTGATTCCATATTCAAATGCAATTCGTATATCAGACGAATTATCAAATCCATACATAGACTGAATTCCGCCATACGTGCCAGCGATATCACCAAAACGATGTTCTACACGAAATTCAAGTACGCCTTTTCTAAGGGTCTCCACTGAATGACCATTGATAATGCGTGTTCCATGAAAGGTCTCTTCGACCAAATTAGAGTCGATTTCTTCTTCTACATACGTTTCTTCTGTAACTTCAGTACTTAAAGTATCCTCTTGGGCAAACGTAATTGAAGTAAATGCCAAGAAGGCAACTACAATTGTAAGGTTCTTTTTCATGAATCAAATTTAATTTTTTTTTTTGTTTCCATGGTAACTAACTATCTTTATACACTAATTTAAAATCATTCTTATTTGCAAAACAACCTTTTTTAGTAAGTTAGTGCAATAAAACCATAGAACGTATGAACTATTCATTACGTTGGTAAAACGAGAAAAAATGTTTGGATCAGATATGTTATCAAAGTTATCTGCGATGAAGCAAATGGCAGATGAAAGTAAGAAACGACTTGACAATATTACAGTGGAAGGAGAGTCTGGAAATGGTTTGGTGATTATATCATTAAGTGGAAATCGAGAAATAAAATCGATAAAAATCAATGCTGATATCAAAATGATGGAAACAGAGGATTTAGAAGATTTATTGAGTGTTGCATTGAAAAGAGCTATGGATAGTGCGAATGCTCTTAATGAGAAAGAAGTTATGTCGTCTGCAAAAAATATGTTTCCTGGAATGTGATGAAAAAACAAGAAATTAGAACTCTTTTCAAACAGAAACGTCGAGCGTTAACACCAGGTGAACTCGACCTTCGATCATCTCAAATTTGTGAGCGCCTATTCGCTAACTTTCAATTGGAAGGAAAAACAATAAGTCTGTTTCTACCAATAGAGCGCCATAGAGAAATCAATACCTATGAAATTTTAGAAAAAGGTATTTCAATCGGCACAAGAATCGGAATACCGAAGACTAATTTGGAAAACTATAGTATGAAACACTATGTTTATGAAGCGCCAAGTCAACTTCAATTAAATGAATTGGGTATTCCTGAACCAAACTCAGGTAAAATATTAAAAGATTCAGAATTTGACTATGTTCTAGTTCCATTGCTTGCGATTGATTCTGATGGACATCGAGTTGGTTATGGCAAAGGATTTTATGATCGTTTTTTAAATAATTGTTCTTCTAAATGTGTAAAAATAGGTCTTCATTTGTTTGATGAATTAATTGAAATAGATGAAATATCAGCACATGATGAACCTTTAGATTATTGTATTACACCTTCAGAAATTCATCGTTTTGAAAGAAAATAAGCATCAAGGAAAATTTCATTTATTGGCAATTTTCTTAATCCCTGGATTTTTAGCCGCCCTATTTTTGGCTGAGAACTGGATTGTTCCTTCAATTTATTTTATTGTTGCTCTTGTAATTGTGTACTTCATCTTTAGAAAAAAGTAGTAACCAACCAATTCATTTTATCGTATTTTAGAGGGATTATCTTTCGATTAATGACGAGATTTTTACTTCTTGGAATCTGCTGGTTTGTTGCAAGTTCAATAGTTTGGACTCCTGCACCAGCACCTCGTGGAGTTTTTGGTGTTCGAATTTCGTTTCAAGCAAATTCATTAATGACAACATATGTTTGCTACATAGACAATGGCAGAACGTATGCTTACAAAAAGATTTTAACTGAAAAGGAGTTTATTTATTATGCTTCTGGAAAATGGCCAAGTATTTACAATCCCGAACGGAAAAATTTATTTGAAGAACGTAACTTGACGTGTGGGATTTATACCGACTCATTTTCATACAAAGAAACAGAATTTTGCCTCCCACTAGATTCATTATGGAAAATTCGATTTTCATCCTATCCATTTAAACCATCAAATGAAATGGGATGGAGTCCGCGACTAATGCGTCCATCGGAAAAACAAGAGTTGTTTCTTTTTCAGAATTACGGAGTTCGAAATATTGACACAGACTTTTTCATTGATTCAGCTTTTTGGCAATTATTATCGGATGTTCAAGACACAATGTGGATAGCCAATTATAAATCATTACGCTAAATCATCACTGACGAACGGCGTTCACACGATAACAAAGCACTTAATCCTTTTTATCCGACTTTTTTAGTTTCATTTTATGACCTTTGATGAAGTTAAAAAATGAATTAACATGAGTGTAAAAACAGCAAAGTTCAACAACAGTTCAAATGTTCCTTTTCAGCAAGAGTTAAAAAAACGCGTTGATGCCTATTTTAAAAACAATAACATAAGTAAAAAAGGTAACTTGAATTTATACACGAAGACTTTAGTTATGTTTTCGATGTATTTAGTTCCTTTTTTCTTAATTACATTTAATGTATTCGACAGCAAATTAATTTGGGCGCTTCTTGCAGTATTAATGGGGCTTGGAATGGCGGGAATTGGTATGGGTGTAATGCATGATGCTAATCATGGTAGTTATAGCAAAAACACCAAATTAAACAGTATTCTTGGTTACTTTTCCATTGGTTTACTTTCTGGAAATTCGTTAAACTGGAGAATTCAGCATAACATTATTCATCATACATTTACAAATGTTCATGGTCACGATGAAGATATTGATTCTATCGGACTACTTCGATTTGAACCACATCAACCTAAAAAGAAAATTCATAAGTTTCAATTCTTGTACGCTTGGTTTTTCTATGGTTTAATGACTTTGATGTGGAGTACAGTTAAAGATTTTAATCAAGCGATTCGCTACAACAAAGCCGGTTATTTCAAATTATCCAACACAACTTTTGGAAGAGAATTAGTGATAATTATACTTTCTAAAATATTGTATTACGGTTACATGTTAATTCCTTTGTTTGTTATTCCTGAAATGACTTTCCTAAATTGGTTATTTGGTTATGTGTTGATGCACTATGTTGCTGGATTAACACTTGCCATGGTATTTCAACTTGCCCATGTAACGGATAAAAATGAATTTCCAGTTTTGAATGATGGTGAATTAGAAAATAATTTCATGGAACATCAAATGCGCACGACAATGGATTTTGCAACAAAAAGTTGGTTCATCACCTATTTTGTTGGTGGATTAAATTTCCAAGTGGAGCATCATTTGTTTCCAGCGATATCACATATTCATTACCCTCAACTATCAAAAATTGTTGCTGAGACGGCGAGAGAATATAATGTACCTTATCACTCAGAGAAAACTTTTTTAGGTGCTTTATATCAACACACAAAAATGTTATATCGCTTAGGTAGAGAATAATTACTGCTCAAGCAATACAGAGTATTTTCTTCCAATCGGTAACGAAATTGAATTAGACAGTGTTAACACTGTCTTTTTTATTTCTTTAATTTCTGATCGATGCACAATAAATGATTTATGAATTCTTGTGAACGAAGTTGATGGCAATAATGAGCTAATATACTTCATCGTTTGAGTGACCAAAATTGCTTTTTCATGTTTAAAATGAATCTTGATATAATTACCTACAGCTTCAATGTAAAGAATATCATCTATTTTAATTTGTTTCATGACCCCATCCAATTTTAATTCAATTTCAACGGGATCTTTGGCTTGACTATTTTTTGGAACCAATAAAGCTTGTATTTTATTTAATGCTTTCAAAAAACGAGGATATGAAATCGGTTTAAGCATATAATCGACTACATCATTTTGATAAGCTTCAAATCCAAAATTTGAATAGGCTGTTGTCAAAATCACGATAGTAGAATAGGGTAAACATTGAAGTAATTCTAAACCTGTTAAACGTGGCATTTCAATATCAAGAAAAACAACATCCACTTTGTTTTTCGATAGAAAATCCAGTGCCTCTTTTCCATCATAACAATCCCCGATTATTTCAAAAAATTCAGATTTGTTAATATGTGAATGGAGCACTTTATGCGCAGGAGCTTCATCATCAACAATTAAACACTTGTATTTCATAATTTGACTGTGTTATAACGCAATTTTTAAATCTACAGTATATAATTCATCCGTTTCTACTATTACCAGGTTATGTCTTTTTTTGTACATTAACTCTAGTCGCTTTTTAGTATTTGAAATGCCAGTATTTGTCCCTGAAAATTTTCGGCGATCACCACTAAAATTATTCTTTATTTTAAATTCAAGATTTTTTCGATCTGAAACAATTTCTAACTGAATCAAAGGTTTTTCCGTTTGAGAACTATATTTAATGGCGTTTTCAATAAACGGCATGAATAACATTGGAGATAAAAGTACATTTGAAACAAATACATCAGTTTTGAATTCAATCTTCAATTTTGGAATTCGATTTTGCTCATAATTCAAATATTTCTGAATGAATTGTATCTCTTCATCCAGGGTAACGTTTTCCTTTTTTGATGATTCTATTTGATATCGTAGTAAATCAGATAACTCCAATATTTTATCTGGTGTTTCATTCGGTTCAGTAAGTGCTGTCCCA
>JBDLVK010000017.1:0-65898 GCA_039804825.1 Bacteroidota bacterium | reverse complement strand
AGTGGGTGGAGCTGGCGTTTACAATGGTGCTTTATCTTCAAAAACTCTATGGGAAATTGCTCACAAAGTTTCAAGTATCAATGATACTATTGTGTCCGATGGAAGAACTCCATATGAAATTTCATGGAACGAGGTCAAGAGAACATTGGCTGAGGCAATATTTGAGCGAAAATTTCAATATTCCTGCCACATTAAATTGTTGCAAACTGAAACTATGCAAAGGTTATTGCATTATGAACGTGGAGCTGGAAGTCTCTTAAATAAGCATGAAGTAAATATTCATCATGAAGGTGAAGACAAAACAATATGGGGTGAAAACATCATTTTAGCCGCTGGAAGTCGACCGAGAAAAGTTGGAAATATTCAGGTTGATGAGAGGACAATTTTAACTAGTGACGGTATTGATTCTATTGAAGATTATCCAAAAAGTTTAGTGATTGTTGGTGCTGGGGTTATTGGATGTGAATACGCTACTATTTTTTCAAATTTTGGAAAAACAAAGGTGTATATTATTGATCGACAAGAACGAATTTTACCTTTCGAAGATGAGGATATTTCAAAACTTGTAGCTGGCAATTTAATCAACAAAGGAGTTGTAATTCATTCAAATGCTACGCTTGAGCGCATGGAAACTATCGATGGTGAGGTTGAGTATGAGTTATCTTATCCAGATGGTAGCCGGGAAGTAATTCGCGTCGAAAAAGCACTTTTATCGATTGGTCGTGTTCCAAATATTGAACACTTGGGATTAGAAAACGCTGGCGTTCAAATGTCTGCTCGTGGTGTGCATATCGGTGATGATGATACTCGAACAAATATTCCTAACATTTATGCGGTTGGAGATGTATCTGGGCGAATTGCCTTGGTGAACATGGGGGAAATTGAAGCACGTCATGCCGTTGAAAAAATGTTTGGTGGAAAAGTTGAACGTTTGAGTTACGATAATATTTGTACAATTATGTTCCTTCATCCAGAAGTTGCCGCAGTTGGTTTAAACGAACAACAGTGTGTCGCTCAGCATATTCCTGTAAAAGTTGTAAAGGTTGATTTTTCGGTGATGACTCGAGCGATAGCCATGCGTAAAACTCAAGGATTCTTTAAAATAATTGTAACCAATGACAGTGAAATGCGCATTTTAGGGATGCGTGCGGTTGGAGAACATGCTTCAACAGCAATTCAAGCGGTTGGGTTACTGATTAAATTGAACATGCCAATTGAAGTTTTATCGGAATTGATTCACCCGCATCCTTCCATCGTTGAAGGTATTCAGGAATGTGTTCGAATGTTATTGAATAAATCCATTTTTAAATCTTCAGTTTTCAAAGATAAACTGGCTTGTTATTCACTCGTTGAAGGTGTTAAAACACCGTTAGAACGACTCTAATTATCTACTTTAAGCATAAAATAAAAAAGGGGAACTTCGTGAAGTTCCCCTTTTTGTTTCTTTAGTTTTTTCAAGTTTAAATGACTTCCAACACAATTAGTAAAGCGTAAATGACTGATACTAGTGCACAAAGCCATCCTCCAATAAACAATAGTCCAACTCCTAAACCTAATATAGCAAGTATTAAATCTATCCAAAAGCGCTGAGTTGCGCCTTCGTATAAATAAACTGCAAGCGGTGGAATAATTAACGCAAGAATTACCAGTAATATCAATTCAACATCACCAGCTGGGGCTTTTTGTGTTTTTTTAAGCAAGCTTACTTTTTTAGAAAGTTGCTTTGCCTCTTTTTGTGATTCGATGTTGTTTGATTCTTCCGCTTCAACAGCTGAAATAGTTTTTGTTTTGCTATTGTTTTCTGCAGTAACGCCGTCCGAAAGCACATTCATTTCTTCAGCTTTTACAGACTCTTCACTAAAAACCGTTTCCAATTCGCTTGTTGTTTCTGTGGAAGCAGTTGTGGAAGTAACATATTTTTTAGAATGACGCTCTTCTACTTTGAAGATATCCAATTCTTCTTCATCATTTTTTGCAGAAGTCCCTTTCAAATTTCCATTTCCTTTGAAATAAACCCCATTTGTGTATTTTCTTTTTTGAAGAAATCCTCCTCCTGTCACTTCATTTGAACTAGCACAAGAACCTAAAATCAAGGTTGCAATGAGTGACACGCTAAGCATTAATTTAATTTTCATATCTATTATTGTTAAGTGGTTACATTTTATTTTCCTTTCAGCTCCATTGCTTTCAAGGTATTAATCATTAAGGAGGCAATTGTCATTGGTCCAACTCCTCCTGGTACCGGTGTAATGAACGAACATTTTTCTGCAACTTCATCAAACTTCACATCACCTTTCAATCGCCATCCTCGAGCTCTTGTTTTATCCTCAACACGCGTTGTTCCAACATCAATAATCACAGCACCTTCCTTCACCATGTCAGCAGTCACAAAATCTGGTTGACCAATTGCAGCAATTAATATATCAGCTGTTTGACAAATTTCTTTCAAATTTTGTGTTCGACTATGTGCAAGTGTTACCGTACAATTTCCAGGATTTGAATTTCGACCTAACATGATACTTAAAGGAGTTCCTACAATGTTACTACGACCAATAATCACACATTTTTTTCCTTCAGTGTCGATGTTGTTGCGTTTCAAGAGCTCAACAATTCCTGCTGGAGTCGCTGGTAGGAACCCAGGTAAGTTCAACACCATATTTCCCAAATTCACAGGATGGAATCCATCTACATCTTTCTTTGGGTCAATTGCTTGTGTGATTTTTAATTCATCGATATGTGCTGGTAAGGGCAACTGAACAATAAAACCATCGATACTTTTATCTTCATTCAACGATTTTACTTTGGCTAAAAGAATTTCTTCAGGAACAGAATCATCGTAACGAATCAAGGTACTTTCAAAACCAATTTGATCGCAGGCTTTTACTTTTGCTCCAACATATGTCAATGATCCTCCATCATTCCCTACCAGAATTGCAGCTAGATGTGGAATTTTTTTACCCGCTTTCTTGCGCTCTTGTACCGCTTCAGCCAATTCTTTACGAATTTGCTCTGCTGTTTCTCTACCATCTAATAACTGCATCCTTGATTTTTTCTGCAAAGATACATTGAGAAAGATGATTTAAAAAGTAACTTTTGAAAAAATAATTAACTTTAAACCATATTAATTGACATTATGAAAAAGTACTTGGTTTTAGCTCTTTTAAGCATCAATTTTTCGCTCTTTTCACAAACAAAAACAATCGAAGGTTACGAACTTGGAATCGATGGATTCGTTTCTGCTTCGAATCAAGGTGGAGCTTTTGGTTTAGGTCCAAAATTTGGATTTCGTTTGAATGACAATTTGATTCTTGGACCATCTTTTCGTTGGCAACGTACTTGGAGTAGTTCATACACTCAAACTTATCATTACTCGATTTGGGGTGGTGGAGTATTTTTACATGCACGTTATAAGAATGTTTTATTCGGTGGGTTTGAAGTTGAAATGCTTAAAAGTCCCGTGAGTTACACGGTTGTTTCACCAAAAACAAATTGGATTCCAACAGTGTTTCTATGCGGAGGATTCTCGAAAGAATGGAATCACATTGTTCGTTTAAATGCCGGTTTGTATTATGACATTGTAAACAATGCAAACAGTCCATTCAGAACGGCATATTTTATGACAATCAAGAATCCACAAACAGGGATTGTTCAAAAGTACATTCCTTTAATTTACCGTATTTCCTTCTTTTTCCCTTTGGATAGACCTGATAAACACAAGGGAAATCCAACCGAAGAAATTGAACCCGAAGAAGAGTATTAAAAAAAATCGCCATCTCAAAAATTCGAAATGGCGATTCTGATAAATTCCTACTATCTAATTAAAATCCTTGACCTTGAGGCATAGCTGCTTGTGGTTTCACAAACACACCATTTGGCGCATAATCAACTAAATCGATAATAAATACCAGTGTTTCGTATGGTTGAATATCCATGCGTTGAGTTTGAGGGTTGTACATACCTTCTGCCCCGTAAGCAAGTTTCCAAGGAACATATAATTTATATTTCCCTCCTTTTTTCATTTTCGGTAAGGCAAACGTCCAACCTGGAATCACTCCGCCTTTTAATTGTAAAGCAACACTTTCAGTAGATCCTGTCATTTTCTTCATTTCGTATGAACTTTGCATAGTATCACCCATTGCATTCATTAAAATGTATTCAATTTTGACATCATCTGTTGAACTTGGACTGCCACCTTTTCCGTCTTTAATGACTTCAATCACAATGTCATTACCAAAAACTTGTGCACCTGGGTGTTTTTTTGCTTGTGCAATGACTTTTTCACCACTTTCCTTCGTCAAATCGCCAATGAACTTTTGAACAATTTCTTGTTTTTCACGATCTGAAATCAAGGTATCTTTTTTCAATAATCCATGACGAAAACCAATTACCGCCATCTTCATGTCGATGTGATCTTTTCCGTTCATTTTTACTAAATCTCGGTAAAATGTGTAGCCAGTCAAACGACCCAAGCATTCTGCACCTTCTTTCGCATAAGCCTCATTGAAATCTTGGAAATTAGGTCCGAATAATTTTTTCAAGGTTACATCGCATCCATCTGGATTAGATTCGCTTAAGTTTTCAGAGAATCCTTTCGCTACCAATTCCATATCTAGTCTCGCAATGTTTGGATCAGGTGTTCCAACAATTGTTTTCGCATTCATCGCCCCTAAAACGTATGAAAGTCGATCTTTCTCTGTTTTTAATTCAACAACTTCGCCATCTTTCTTGGCAGCATCATCTCCACAGCTAACGAAAAGCAGAGGAATGAAAAATAAGAAAAGTAACTTTTTCATTAAGCAATTTCTAATAATTCAACATCAAAAATCAATGCACTGTATGGTTTAATAGGTCCTCCTGGATGTGGATGTGCTCCATATGCTAATTCTTGAGGAATGTACAAACGGAATTTTGCACCAACACTCATCAATTGCAATGCTTCTGTCCAACCTGGAATCACTTGGTGAACCCCAAATGTTGCAGGCTGACCGCGCATTACTGAACTATCGAAAACAGTTCCGTCGATTAATGTTCCATGATAATGAACTGTTACTGAATCTGTCGCAGCTGGTTTGTTTCCATTTCCTTCAGTTAGTATTTCATATTGCAATCCAGTCGCTGTTGTATGAATTCCTTCTTTCGCTTTATTTTCATTCAAAAAAGCTTCACCTGCTTCTTTGTTTTGTCCAAATTTTGCTTCACCAGCTGATTGCAAATAGTTTTGAATAATAGTATTTGCCATTTCAGGAGTGTATAACGGCTCCTTTCCTGCAAATGCATCTGAAATCGCTTCAGCTAAAATTTGTGGTGAAACACCTTCTAAATCTTGTTGCATTAAACTTCCTGCAATGCTCATTCCCACGCAGTAACTTACTGCTTTAATATCTTCTGTCATTCTAATTTATTTTGTTGCAAAAGTAGTTAGAAAAGTCGAATGGATGACTTCCAAGAAAAGGAAAAGTCGGACCGAAAATCCGACCCGACTTAACCATTACAAACAATCGACCTTATTGCTTTGTGAAATCTAAGTTATATGTTACTCCAATTTGTAATGTGTGATTACGTTCAGCTTTAATTCCATCCGTTTTAACAATGTATTGGTTCAGATAACCTAACTGAACATTTACATTTTTGTTGAAACGCCAACCAATAGCTCCATATAAACGATTTTGATCTAAAATATTTTTACCAATACCTTTACCAAAACCTAGAAATGGTTCATCGTAAACAGCCAAAAACAAAGTGTTATCTTTCAATTCTTTTCTTGAAAGAGGAACCGTTGCTAAAAAACGATAACGTACGCGTTGACGAAACAAAAATCCATCTTTATCAAACGTTCCATCTGTATTCTTAACCCAATTTTCAATAAATCGTTGTTCTAAGCGATAACGATGTTGGATATCAACACGACCAATCTTGTTTTTCATGATGTACTGCTCCCAAATACGATGTTCATTGCTATTATGAGCAATTGGTTGATCACCATATTGGTACGAACGAATCCATCCATAACCAAGTGTCATTTGCGTATTTTGTTTGGTATAATAATCAACACCTAATCTCAACAGAGATTGTTGCCAATCATTGAATCCATCTGCGCGACGCCATTGGTATTCTGTATGAATTCCCCATCTATCTGTTAATTTGTGATTTCCCGTATACATCAACCAAGCATGCGTTTGAGGCGAAATAATTTTTTGAGCAAAGCCACTACTTCCAACTATGAAAATAATTGCCACTAAAACTATATTTTTCATACTTTCTTGTTTATTTAACGCTTGTGATTGTGATTTCGAACAGCTGCTAAATGGTGTTTCGATTTCCCAACTTTTCTGAATTCCTCAATGCCCAAAATTTGCAGATTCCCTCCTTCATTTGCAAAATCATCTTTCAAATGGTGCAAGGTTTCGATAACGGAATGATCAACCAGTGCACATTTACGCACGTCAAAAACAACATGGTCCGTGTAAGGGAAGGATAAAATTTGTTTTTTCACTTTAATGAAATTACTGAATACTGCAGCACCTTCAACTGTGATGGTGTGTCCTTCAACTTTCGACTTAGCATTGAAAAGGCTAATGAACGAAACGCCTCTAGACATGTGTAAAATCATTTTTAACAAAATTCCCGCTGCAATACCGATCAATAGATCTGTTGCAAGTGTAAAAATAATAGTGACTATAAATACAGCAACTTGGTCCATTCCGATTTTTGCCATATGACCAAATTCTCTTGGGTGAGTTAATTTCCAACCAACTCCAATCAACATTGCAGCCAATGCTGCTTTAGGAATCAAATTACTGAATTTAACAGCTAACAATAAGAAAACTAAAATAAACAAACCATGAAAGAAGTTCGCCCAACGTGTTTTTCCACCGTTACTAACATTCGCAGATGAACGAGCTACTTCACTAATCATTGGTAGACCGCCTAAAGCTCCTGCAACAACATTTCCAACTCCAACCGCAATTAAATCTTTATTTGCGTTTGATTTTCGTTTGAACGGATCCAACATGTCAATCGCTTTAACTGTCAAAAGAGCTTCTAAACTTCCAACTAAAGCAAACATGATTACATACTTAATAAACGTTCCCATTTGAGAAAAACCTTCAAAACTTACGTTAACTCCAATAATGTCAATCAAACCTTTCTTAAATTCTAAAAGTGGTTTGTATCCTTTAACAGCTTTACCTGCAGCGTCAACAGTATCTGGTTCATTGACAACACCCATTGCCATAGCCATTGGTATAGAAACAAGCAAAACAATTAAAGCTGCTGGAATTTTTTTGAATGCTTTAATTGGAATCATAGGCCAACCGAAAACAATTGCTAAACTCACCAAACCAAGAATGACAACATCTTTGTGCTTGAAGAAATTTGCAAAGGTATTTTTCAATTCTAGCAGTAACTCTATTGGTTCAACCATTGGCTTCCCTTCCGGTGTAACTGGATTAAATCCTAGAAGAATATGAATTTGTTTACTAATAATGATAATTCCAATGGCAGCTAACATACCATGAACAGCCGACAGAGGGAAGAAATCACTTAGTGAACCTAATTTAAATAGTCCAAATAGAATTTGAAGAACACCGGCTACAACAACCGCACCTAAGGCTAATTGCCAGCCATACGTTGCAATTTGTTCTGCTGTAGAACCTTTTGGAGCGCCTAAGCCAAATTCAGCAACAGCACCAGCAACGATAACAATTAACCCAGCTGCTGGACCTTTTATCGTTAAAAGTGAACCTGCAAAGAAGCTTACGATTAATCCTCCAACCATTGCGGTGATCAATCCATAAATTGCATCAAATCCACTGGCTGTAGCAATTCCAAGACTTAATGGTAGTGCTAATAAGAATACTAAGAAACCCGATAAAGCATCGGAAGACAAATTTTGCTTTAAACCAGCAAATCCATCTAATGGAATATTTTTGATTTTTGATTTCATACTTATTTTTTTTTTATGATGAGCGTTTTGCTACTTCGTGATACGTTTTTACATGTGGACCTAAGAAAATGCGAGCATAAATACGAATCGCAGCTAGTCCATTAATTATTAAACTCATTGAAATAAAGAAGGCCAAAAGAACTTGATTTTCTTTGATGTGTGAAAATATTAAATCCTCTCCAATGAAAGTTGGTGTAATTGGAAAACCAGCAACACCGAGACAAGAAAGTAAGAATAAAAGAGCCATCTTTGGATGTTCATAGGCATGACCATAGAATTTATCCAAACTAATCCATTCTTTTAAATTTCTCATGCGTTGGATTACAACATAGCCGAGTAACCCAGCGACCAACACTCCGCTCAAATACCAGACATGGTGAGAAAAGTCGAAATCTTCATTGAATGAAATTGCCAAAGCAATGGCAATGTGATTTGTAATAATCAAACTCCAACTCAATCGCACACTGGCGCGTTCTGTAAACGCTTTTATTACCAGTAACAACCCAAAGAAGGCAAAAATCACAGGCAGGTATTCTTTCCATCTTGGAGAAATAAACTCACGATTAATTGCTAAGAATAAACCTGTAGCGAAAATTACACCAAAGAAAATATAAATATTCTTAAAGGTTAAGAAGCCCCATGTTGAGCCAAGTTTTTTCAATGGATTCCACATTCTGCGGTACATCCAACTATCCAAATTCCATTCTTTCAAACTTAGGATATATAAGGAATACTCCAAACGTTTAGGCCAAGAATCTTCTATTGTTTTGTGCCTTGGAACATAATTATAGAATTGCTCGCGAATCTTGTAACTCACAACTGATGGAGAAACCAGCAATTGATAAGTTCTTAAGAACGCATTTCCAGCCACGTGAATCAATGCTACTGATTCTAATCCAAGGGCAATTTCAATGAATATTAATCCAATTTGAGAAATCGATGAATAGGCGATCTGACTTTTCACGGATGATTGTACACGTGCAGTAAAAGTAGCTATGATACTTGTTAAAAGACCTAAAACAACTACTAATATTCTAAACGAAATTTGATGTTCCCAAAATGTATAAGTCCGCATTAACAAAAATGCTCCCATGTGCACAGAAAGAGAACCATAGAAAATAGCACTTGATGGTGTTGGACCTTCCATTGCCCTTGGCAACCATGAAGAGAACGGCAATTGTGCAGATTTTGCAGCTGCCGAAATGAAAATTAAGAAAGCAATTGTGAATCCAATCAAAGTATGACCTGCCAAATGCTCATGCACCATATCGTAATTGTTCAACTTTTGAAATGAAATATTCTCATGCCAAAAATGATGACTCAACCACATTGCCAAGATTAATCCAACATCACCTATGCGATAAATTGAAAAAACTTTTACTGCATTTTTAACAGGTAAATAGCGGTCACGATAGAACGCAATCAACAAGAAAGAGGATACACCTAACACTTCCCAACCAATGAACAAGGTTTCAAGGTTTCCAGAGAAAATAACAATGTTGTAACCTAAATAAAAGAACATAATTACGTTAAAAAAACGTTTGTAGCCATCTTCTCTGTGAAGGTAATAACGACTATAAACAGTAATAATAAACGTAAGTAATGCCCCAATGATTAAATAGGTCATTGTTACATGATCGAAATAAAAATCGATATAGAAATCGTAATTGTTTGCTTTGAAAATTGAAAACTCTTTCAAGTTCAACACTTCATGCTGGTTAAACAACCAGTATCCAACAAAACCAAGTGCCGAAAATAATTGAGTTCCAACAGCTGTAAATGCTACCCATGATAACAGATACTCATTGCGCTTCGGAATTACAAGACTTAATGCAAAGCCTAAAACAGGAAGCAGAATGAAAATATTAATAAACCATCCCATCTTGTTAGTCTTGAATTAAATAAACTGGTAAATTCTCGTGTGTCGATTCTATTTCTGCCAATAGATTTGAAGTCATTTTCACCTCTTTATTAACAGGATTATAAACTTCAAATTCGTCATTTGTATAAACAAAAATCTCTTTCGTTTCTGGATTAACCACAGCTAATTTCACCCATTCATTTTTGAACCATTCATAAGTTCCTGGGTTACGTTTAATTGTATCCAAAACGACAGTAGGAAAATGCTCAACAATGACCATCAAACGAAGTGGATCGTGTACTTCAATCATTTGACTTGGCAAGCCTGTTCTCAAATCGCCATCAATTCCATTGGCAACACCAATTAAACCCATCACATTATGAGGTAATTTGGTTCCAGCTCCTAGATTTTGATTATCAACACGTGAGAAATAATATTCCAAATTGATACCTCCACAAACAGGTGCTACGGCATTTAAAATAGTCAATAAGTAATTTCCTTCTGGATCTGTTTTATAATCGTATGAATTCATAAATGAACGACGATCTAAAAACAAGTTCTTTGTAAAATCACGTCGACCGACCACTGCAAGTGTATTTGTTGCATGATTTAATTCTGGACGTGGTTCAAATAAGGAAACCGTTCTCAACTTCACTTTTTCATGCACTTTAACACTTGATTTCTTAGTATTGATTGACATGAATCGTCGTGAACGTTCTTTTGCATTTGCTGAAAGCGCACGATCAAATTTTAATTTAATCTCATTGTGTTTCGCAAAATTGACATCTGAAAGAACTTTCAAATCATAATACATCATTTCATCACGTGAAGTATCATGTAATGCTCCGATGAATTGCGTTTCAGCAGGAATATGAATTCCACGCTCTGCCATAATTTTTCTTACTTCAGAATGATTTCCGATGTGAGAAATTACGCGTGCATTAACTGAACCAGGTCGGCCAGAACAAGCTCCACAATCATAACCCGCATAATGGGTATTGTTAACACTGCTCGAGCCGTGACCAACAACATAAATAAGATCAGCAAAATTACTTAGCAAACCTGTACTTCGAAGTAAACCTTCCAAACGATTAGCCATCTCTTCAACAGTAAACCCAACTTGCAACCCATCTTCGGTCATTTCTCCATTGACATTTTCAATTGTTAAAATTGAGTGTTTGTCCATGTGACTAAATGAAGTAACCGAAGCTGCATTTTGCGAAGGTTTGAATACTGTAAAGAACAAACGCAAAGCAGACCAAAATCCTAGCGTATGCGTTAACAACCATCCTGATAATAAACCATGTGTATGCTTACCAAAATGGAAATCAGATTTAGCACGATTCGTGTTTTCAATTTCCTTGATTAAGTACTTTGGTGTTACTGGTGCTGGACAAACTTTCGTTCTAAAATCACTGTGCTCAGGCTGAAAGTAAAACTCTACATTGAAAAATCCAGCAGTACCAAAGGTGCGACAATCCTTATCTTCCAATTCAATGTGTCGACGAATCGAACATTCACGATCATCTATACAGAAAAACCCTTGAAACGATGGCTTTTCATCAGCTTCTTTTTTAAGAGAGTGCTTTTGTAAACCAAGCAAAACGGTATCATAGTATGACCATTCATAGGCTTGTTGCCATAGACGTTTCACTTCCGTACTTTCTTTTACATTAACATCGGAAAACAATGGTTCAGGTAAGTTTTCTAACTTCAAACCAAGCGGAGACCAAATCGTTCCAAAATGTTCATCCAAAGCATCAATCTCTAGTAAAAGTTCAAAAATGATTAAATCTTCTAGGCTAACTTTTTTCTGATCGATCAAGGATGTTGGATTCTCTTCAATTACCGCGATAATCCCAGACCATCCTGGATGAGCAAATTGCTGATCGAAAATATATTGTTCGTATAGATTTGGATCTCCAACTACAATTTTCAGCAAACTTTCAACGGAGTATTTTCCTTCGATTAAAAACGATTTAACGCGTTCAGTTTTAAAAAAACTTACTAGACTATTACGTTCTAACTCTTTAATAGAATCCAAGAAACCGTTGGCGTTCGATGGAAAATTCCAAATGGAGATTCCTTGATCAAGATAACTTCCAATGATTCTAAATAAAATCGGATGAACCAAAGAATCCAAATCTATTTTGTAGAAAGATTTCCAATTAGAACGTAACGAACCAATGCGCGCAACTGGCTGATCGATATATGTTTTATTGATTAAACGATCTCGCCATGTCAGACTTTCTTCAGCTGTTTTGCTGATTAAGACACGGTCTAAAACGGCATCGCTTATTTTACCTTGTTTGTACAATTGACGGTATTCATCAATTGTCAAAAACACTTTGTATCCAAAAATTTCGTGTGCTTTATTCAATGCATCAAAGAAAGAATCTTTCTGAAATGCGTGTAAAGTGTTGTGATGTACGAAATCTTTTAACGGCGCTTGTGCTGGTAAAAAATGTTTTAATTCTTCTAGGGATTCGTGTAAATTGAATCCGCTATTTGATTTTTTCATAGTGTAACTGATTATTAAAAATCAAACTAATTCACTATAAAATCGAATACTTTCTGATTGATTCGATTTTAACAAGTCAGCATATCTAATGCTACTCTAGGGTTCAAATGACCCTACTCATTAAATCATATGATGATGTGCCTTACCCACAACCAACGAGGAACCTTTACCACATGTTCATAGTAAGGTTTGTAGTTTGTGCTTAAAGCACTTGTTTTTATAGGGAAAGAAAAATAGAATGAAAATACCTCTGGTAAGTCAGAAATAATTTCCAAATCTTCAAAATTGTCATTTTCAAATGCATCTTCTTCAATTAAGAAATCATAATGAACATTGGATTGATCATCTGTATGAATTTCTTTTTGCTTTTGAATTGCAGTTCGAGGTGTTGAATTATTGTGAAAAGTAGACTTAGGAAAAGACGAAGTCGTACCAAATGAAAAAGCAACGTTACTTGTAACGAGCAGAATCGTAATGAAACAAAATAGTTTACCGATAATGTTTTTCATTTTTTTCTTCAAATCAGTACAAAGTTCAACATTTTATACCAAGCATGAAAAAAAAGCTTGTTATTTTTTTGCTAAAAAACACATGGTTCGAATCCGTACCAACATTCAACTAAGTGCACCAATAATATCTTCCCAAATATCTTCAACATGTTCTAAACCAATCGATAAACGAACTAAACCGTCAGTTATTCCTACTTCTAAACGCTGTTCGGAAGTTAATTTTGAATGCGTTGTTGAGGCTGGATGCGTTGCAATGCTGCGTGTATCGCCTAAATTTGCTGTTAAGGAGAATAAATTCAATTGATCCAAGAACTTTCTTCCAACTTCTAATCCACCTTTTAATTCAAAACTGACAATTCCTCCACCCTTTTTCATTTGCTTTATCGCAATTTCATATTGTGGATGCGATTTCAAAAACGGATATTTTACCCATTCAATGGCTTCATGTCCTTCCAAACGCGTTGCAATTTCCAATGCATTCTTACAGTGGCGTTCCATCCTCACATCCAATGTTTCCAATGATTTAGACAAAGTCCATGCATTGAACGGACTCAAAGCTGGCCCAGTGTGACGCGCAAAGGCTTTTACCTTTTCAATAATTTCTGAAGAAGAAAGGATTAATCCTCCCAATGTTCTTCCTTGTCCATCAATGTATTTCGTTGCGGAGTGAATAGTAACATCTGCTCCAAAATCGATTGGACGCTGCAACAAGGGTGTTGCGAAACAATTATCTACAGCAAATAAAATAGAATGACGTTTCGTTATCGCCGCAATTTTCTCCAAATCAATAATATCCAAACCTGGATTACTTGGTGTTTCCAGAAATAAAATTTTCGTTGCTGACGTTATTGCTTTTTCAAATCCATCGTAATCATCAAAATCTACATAGGTAGTTGAGATTCCCCATTTTGGTAAAATCTCAGTGAACAAACGATGCGTTGATCCAAAGACCGAACGAGCAGAAACAATGTGATCGCCACTTTGCAACAAGGCTCCAAAGAAAGTAAAAACGGCAGCCATTCCTGAAGCTGTTGCCCAACCCGTTTCAGCATTTTCCAAAACGGCCATTTTATCAATTAATTCTTGAACGTTTGGATTTGCATAACGCGAATAAATTTCGCCTTCTTTTTCTTCAGCGAATTGCGCGCGCATATCTTCAGCATCTTCAAAAACATAACTACTCGTTAAATATAAAGGAACGGAATGTTCGTGATGTTTCGTTCGTTCGTTTTGTAGGCGAATCGCCAATGTTTCTTTTTCCATGATTCAATTATGTTCGCTTGTAAAAATGAGCTCTATTTGATTGTTTAAACTGGCTGCGACGGAGCAATATTTTTCGAGTGACAAGGCAATTGCTTTGTTCGCTTTGATCAAATCAACAGACGCGTCGAAGCGAAATGTAAATTCGATTTTCTCGAAAGGTGAAGGTTCTCCTTCTCTGCGCACTGCATTGATTTCAACAGAATAATCAAGTAATACAATGCGTTGCTTTTGTAAAATTAACAGTGTGTCAATCGAAGCGCATGAAGCCAAGGAGCCTGCTAATAATTCCATCGGACGAAAGCCCAAGCCTTTTCCTCCAATCGCAGGATTTGCATCAATGATCACCTTATTATTTGCTTCATTACTCAATTCGAGTACAAATGGAGCTTCGATTCGTTTTAGATTTAATTTCATGCTTTTGGTAATTTACGTTCAAGCAATGCAAAAATGACCGTTCCGACAAATGCACCTGCCAATAAAATGATTCCAATCTTCCAATGTAGGCCAACCAAAATGTAAACTGGTGCAGAACAAGCTCCAGAAATTGACCAACCCAAGCCAAAGATTAATCCACCAAAAAGGTTTGCTTTCCATTCCAGTTTTTTCGGTTTTACTTCGATTTGATTTCCATAAATACTTTTCTGTTTGTTGCGTTTCAGAATGAATAAAAAAAGTGCTGAAGTAGCAATTGCAGAAAACAACAAACCAAACATGTGGAAGGATTGAAAATGAAACATTTCTTGAATTCGGTACCAAGAGAATGCTTGTGAAGCCAAGAGAATACTTCCAAAAAAGAATCCCAATGCGAGCGTTATGATAAATTTCAGCATATCAAAAAATAAGTGGGTTAATAAAAAATGAACCAATCAATCCGCCAATGAAAAATGAAACTGTTGCCAAAATTGAACTTGTGGCAAATTGAGAAACGCCCATGATACAATGTCCTGCAGTACACCCATTCGCATAGCGAGCTCCAAAACCAACTAAAATTCCACCAAGAAAAAATTGCAAACCGTTTTTAACATCGTAAATATTTACTGCAAGTTTTTCATAGTCAAGAACAGGCTGAATAACAACGGCATCAAAGGCTCCAAATACTTGGTAAGCTGCGAAACCTGATAAAATCAATCCCAAAGCAAATTGAATTTGCCAACGATCGCCATCTTTTGGATACGAAAAATATGGGATTTTAGGCAACAGCACACCTCCAATAAAACGATAACTCGATGAGATGCCAAATTGTTTTTCTCTTAAAATTAAGAGTGCTGGAACAATCAAACCAATTAGCGGTCCTGCAATGAACCAAGGCAATGGGGCGTTCATAATTTACAATTCAAATTCTGTTAAATACTGAATACGTTCTGACTTCAATTTCTCAGACTGATTGGCAGCTACAAAAGCTTCTGGCAAAACAATCAATGACAAATCAGGCAATTGATTTAAATCAAGCTCTTTCACATCTTCGAAACGCACCCAACCTGTTTGGTAATTGTAGGTTTCACTTTGATATACCTCATCAACACGGTAGAATGGAATCGTATTAATTGCTTCAATGAATTGAGATCCCACGTACACTTTCAAAAAGAAATCATCTTGAAAATTCACATTCTCATTGCCAACTGATTTGCGGTATTCGTATTGATAATCGAATTGCAAGGCAGAAATATCTGAAAGTACAGCACTCGCCGTTGGATAACTTCCAGCTCCTTTTCCAATGAACAATTGTTTATCTGAAAACAAGGCTTCAACTACCACTGCATTAAATTCATTGTCTACTTGATACGCGAAATGGTCATTTTTCACAAAATGCGGAGCTACAAAACCTATAATATCATTACCTAATTTTTCAGCTCGTGAGAACAATTTAATACGGTATCCTTTTTCTCCAGCGTATTTAACATCTTGTGGTTTAATGTTACGAATTCCATAGTTAAACACATCTTTAGATTCAACAACCAATCCAAATGCATGTTTGATCAGTAAAACCAATTTGTATTTCGAATCGAAACCATCCACATCCAATGTTGGATCGATTTCCGCAAAACCTAATTCTTGCGCTTTTGCCAAAGCTTCTTCATAGGCAACTCCGTGATTTGATTGCGTTAAAATGTAATTTGTTGTTCCATTTACAATACCCTGAACCGACGACAAAGAATCGTTGTTATAATATTCCTCCAAGTTTCGAATGATCGGAATCGATCCACCAACTGCTGCTTCGTATAAGAAAGACACATTGTTTTCCTTGGCTGTTGCAATTAATTCTTCCAAGTGTTCAGCAATTAATTTCTTGTTGGCAGAAACAACGTGTTTTCCATTTTTTAATGCTTGTAAAACAATTGCATAAGCAGCCTCACTGTCATTGATTAATTCCACAACAACATTGATTGAAGCATCATTTAAGATTGCATCTTTATCATACAAAAATGCTTCTGCTGGTAAACCTCTTTTTTTCGATGGATCTTTTACCACAATTTTTGTAATGCGTGCTTCCAACAATTTACTCTTGTTTAACACTTCATACAATCCAGTTCCAACGACACCGAAACCAAATAAACCGATATTTAATCTACTTCTCATGCTACTACTTTTTTTGTTGTTGTTTTAAAAATTGTTGGACGATTTCCTTTGAAGTCATTGTATAGGAAGTCCGAAATAAGGTTTGTTAATTGAGTGTTTTCTACTAAGAATCCATCGTGACCAAATTCAGAATCAATTTTTCCGAAGAAGGAATTTGGAATCCATTCGCTCAAGTACGCTTGTTCTGAAATCGGGAACAGTAAATCGGACTCAATTCCAATGACCAATGTTCTCGCTTTGATTTGTTGAAGAGCGATTTCCACAGATGGACGTTTTCTTCCAACATTGTGCGCATCCATTGCTTTTGAAAGAATTAAATACGAATAGGCATTGAATCGTTTCGCTAATTTCTCTCCTTGGTAATGTTGGTAAGAAGCCGCCAAGAAATTATCTGTTGTATGATTTCCTGGATTCGTTTGTGTTTTGGCATAACCATCATACGAACGATAACTCAACATAGCAATTGCTCTTGCTGAAATCAATCCGTTTCTTCCTCCATCAACGTTTCCATTTCCAAAGGTTTGGTCTGCGAAAAGTGCCAAGCGTTGCGTTTCATTGAATGCAATTCCAAAGGCTGAATGACGTGCATTGGTGGCAATTAAAATCAAGTTTTCGATTCGATTGTTTTGTTCGATTGCCCATTCCAGAGCTTGTTGTCCGCCCAAAGAAGCGCCAACCAATAAATTGATTTTTTCGATTCCCAAATGTTCACGCAATAAATCATGTGCTCTTGCCATGTCACGCGTTGTTACAAATGGGAAATAATCTAAAAGTGGTTCATCGTTTTTAAAGGTATTCAATGGTCCGCTTGTTCCGTAATGTGAACCCAAAATGTTTGCACATACGATAAAATGTTCTTCAGGATTAAACAAATCGTTTTCGCCAAAAACACCGTTCCACCAATCAAAAACATCACTGTTTGCTGTTAGAGCGTGGGTTACCCAAACGACATTATTTTTAGTGGAATCAAAAGTTCCGTAGGTGTGATAAGCTATTTGTAAGTTATCTAGTTGTTCACCGCTTTCCAACGTAAAAGCTTGGTGAGTATTAAAAATATTCATGTTGAATTATTGAGTGGTAAATAAAAAATGATTGCACTATCGGCGAGATGCGATAGTTAAAAAATGCTAGAAATATCTGAACAGATCAGATTAGCACATGCAGCAACAGCAGCACATACAGCACATTAAAAAGAATCCTGAATGGAGAATGGTTTTCACTGCTTTCTGAAACGAAAGACCTTTAATTTGGCTTGAAGAATTTAATTCCTTTTTCATAATCAATTATTTATATTCTTCCGAACATTCGGAATCAGGAATTGGCACCGGTTTTCCAACCCGTCAGCTGACGGACTTAAAGTTGGTTGCCAGAGGATCACAGAGCCTGTCTCTCACCTCTTCTTTATAAATCTTAGATTCACCGTTTGTGAAAATGATGCTGCAAATGTTTTAAATTTGTTTTCGTTTTACCAAACATTTTTTGAATTATTTTTTTTCGAACCTAATTTTAAGCCAAAATTTATGTCCAAAATCAACTTTAGTAAACTACTCATTCCCATTGCTTTAATTGCAATAATTGGTTATTTTTCGTACGCTTATTTTTTGAAGGATATCATTTTAAATAACTCAACACAAACTGTTGAATTGAAAGATTTTGGCTTATCGAAAGCAGTAAATTTGAAAAAACACGAAGGTCAAACGCGTATTTCTTCGCTTGAAATTGAACTTTCAGGAACGAGTACAGACAATTTATACGTGGTTTTTGGACCAACAAAAGATCAATTAGTGGAACAAATTCAGCTAAAAAAGGGGAAAATTGACTTTCAAAAAGCGACAGAATGGAAAACAGACAACTGTTATTTTCTCGTGATTAATGAACAGGGAAATGAAGTTGATTTAACACTAAATTATCGTTTCATTCACTGATTTCGAACCACATATTTTATATCTTTAAGTCATGAAAATAGCGAATGTTGCCAACAGTTTAATTCTTGTTTTTGGGTGTGTTATTTTACTCATTTTTGGCAAGAGTTTGCTGTTTCCATTCCTATTTGCCTTGTTGATTTATTTCTTGATTCGCGCAATTCGTCGTTTAATCGATCGACTTCCCTACATCAAAAATCACATTCCATCTTGGTTAAAAAACGCCTTGGCCTCATTCATCATTTTTGCTTTGCTCGGATTTACAGGTCAAATGCTTGTTTCCAACAGTCAGGCTTTAATTGAATCATTTTCACTTTACGAAAACAACATTGCTTCAATTGTTGAACAAATTAATGGTTTAACAGGAATGAACATTGGTCAAACAATCACGAACAAATTGAATGAAGTGGAAATCGCTAAAATGGTCAATCCGATTTTAAATTCGATTACTGGAATTATGGGAAACATCATGATGGTCTTGTTCTATTTGATTTTCTTGTTTATTGAAGAATCGAACTTTAAAAAGAAGATGCACTTAATTTTTTCAAATCCTGAAAAATATGCAGAAATCAAATTTCTGCTGGGTGACATTGAACATTCAATTACGCATTACATTGGGTTGAAAACCTTGATTAGTTTCATTTCAGCAACGATTTGTTTTATTACTCTATTTGCATTCGGTGTTAATTCTCCCTTGTTTTGGGCCTCGCTCATTTTTATCATGAATTTCATCCCAGTCATTGGCGCTTTGTTGGCAGTAATTCTTCCTTCTTTATTCGCAATGATTCAATTCGGTGAAATGCCGTATGCTTTATTGATCTTCTTTGTTTTGGGAACAATTCAAACTTTAATTTTAAACTTATTGGAACCAAAACTGATGGGTGATTCATTGAACATTAGTCCGCTTGTAGCTTTGTTTGCCTTGGCATTTTGGGGAGCAATTTGGGGAATTACAGGAATGATTGTCAGTGTTCCAATTACGGTAATTATTATCATTCTTCTAGCGCATTTCGAGCGCACACGACCAATTGCGATTTTACTTTCGCACCAAGGAAAAGTTTAGTTTTTAATCGTCAATTCGATTACTTCGGATTCACTTCCGTCGCTATCCGTAACCGCTGCTACTTTCGTTGATTCTGTCGAAGATGTGATTACCGTTAACGATTCTACTTTCACGAGTAAAGGTTCATTTTCCTGAATAAGTGTGCACAAGGGCGTGTAATGCTGTTGAATTTCGTCCGGTGCAATAACACCTATAAAACTGCCCAACACCGCACCATCATCTACCCAATTAGATGTGTTTTCAACCGAAGCTGAAAATAGAATTCGTTTATTTTCAACATCAGAGGTCGCACCAGAAAAACCAGCTTTGATACCGTCAATTTCAGGTAAGTCAATCGTATTTGATTTCAATTTAATGTATTGGTCTTTTTTTTGTAAGTAAGCCACAAAATGACTGGTTTTCATCGAAATAAGCTTGTTTTTTCCACGATTGAAGAGGTACAATTTATCATCCAATACCGTTGCTGCTTCAAGGTTCAAATCTTCATCATCTAACTTTGCTTCGTCTTGAATAAGGCCATAAAAATCAGTTAAATCAAACGATTCCAAGACTTCACCTTTGAGAGAAAGCAACAATCCTTCATTGCGTTGAGGAGCTTTCGATCCAGATCCAAAAAGAAAGACACATGATTCACCCTCCCAATCAAGCATTGTCATCGCTTCAAAATCCTTTTTGTCTTCTTTTGAAATGGTTGAAGTCAATGGTTCTGTTTTCAAACCGAATGAAATCGTGTATTTGTTTTGGATTTGATAGTCTTTGTTCAATTGAAAAATATAAGGCGAATTATCTCCTATGACCCAAAGAAATTCTCCATCATTTTCTATTCCCGAAGCTGAAGGAATGTCAGTCAAGGCAAGTTTTCTGTCAATTGAAATGTTCATGGTTGGTTTTAGTTTGCACGACATGACCATAAGCGAAGCACTCAGAATACTTAAACAATATAGGGCAATTCGTTTCATAATTTTTCGGTGTTGAAAGATACACAAAATAAAAAAGATTGTACCTTCATAAAAAATACTGCTATGAAAACCATTTTGATTGTCACGTTTGCCTTATTATCAAGTATCTCATTTAGTCAATTAGTTCCAAAACCAGAATTAGACCAGTTCTGGAATTCTACGGTTCTTCCAATAGTGAAACTAGACAAAGAGACGATTATTTCACAGACAAATTTCCCTTTAGAAGGAGCTTGGGGCTACATGGTAGATGATTTGAGTGATCCTGAATCGTGGACAAAAGAACTTTACACAAACAACTTGGATCAAATTTTCACAGAAGAAATTCGCATTGCGATGCGCAGTAAAACCATCAACGATATGGCACATTTCAAAACGGAGGAAGGTGAAACTGCTTTGTTGTTATCGATTCTAATTGAAACCTACGACAAAGAATCAGACATGACGTTCGAATCATCATTCATGTTCTTCTTCAAGAAATTTGAAGGGAATTGGAAACTTTACAAAATTGATATTGCCGGATGAATTAGATTCGAGAGCCGAGAATCGAGAATCGAGAGCCAAGCGGAACATGGAACATGGAACAAGGACCGCTGCGCTGTAGGACTTGTTTGTGTTAAATCACTAAGGATTATAATTCTAACTTCTTCAAGTCTAATAGTCTTTCGTCATCAGGTCCTTTGTCTTGAAGTCCTTTGTCTTAAAGTCCTAACTTCTAGCTCTAAATTCTATCCTAAAAACCAAAATGCTTCTCCGCTTCATCAGCGATGTAACCACCAATTGCAAGTGATGCTGTTGCTGCAGGTGAAGGAGCGTTCAATACGTGAATCGATTTTCCGTGGTATTCAATTCTGAAATCGTCACGCGTGTCACCGTCTTGTGCCAAAAGTAATGCTCTCACTCCTGCTCTACCTGGTTTGATATCTTCCATCGTTAATGACGGAACCATGCGTTGCAAGGTTTTTAAGAACAAACGTTTTGAGAATGCACGACGGTATTCGTTGATACCAAACGACATGTTTTTGAAGAATAATTTCCATGTTCCTCCATACGTTAAAGCATCCCATGTATCTCTCCACGAGAAATCTGTTTTTCCATAACCTTCACGTTTGAATGTGAATACAGCATTTGGTCCACATTCGATTTCGCCATCCGTCATGCGTGTAAAGTGAACACCTAAGAATGGGAAATCAGGATTTGGAACTGGATAAATTAAATTCTTGATTTTATGTTTTGCTTCTTCTGTTAATTCGTAATAATCACCACGGAAACCAACAACTTTTTCTTTCAATTTAACACCGTCTTTTTTCGCTAGACGATCTGCTTGTAATCCAGCACAGAACACTAAATATTCAGCTCTAAATTCATCTTTGTCGGTAATGATGTTTGAAGTTTTATCGCCTTTTTGAATTTCCAACACTTCTTGACCCAACACCAATTTACTTTCAGCATTCATTGCCAAAGCTAATTCCACCATTTTTTCAGTCGCACCACGGAAATCAATGATTCCCGTACAAGGAACCCAAATTCCACCGATGGATTCAACGAAAGGTTCATGTTCTTTCACTTCCTCGGCAGTGATCATTTTAATCCCTTCAATTTGATTTTCTAAACCAATTTGAAAGATGCGTTCCATGTGCGGTAACTCTGATGGATCTGTAGCAACCACCACTTTACCACAAATGTCGTGTTTGATTCCATGTTCTTTAGCAAAAGCAACTAATTCATGACGCCCTTGAATGCAATTGCGTGCTTTTAAAGAACCTGGTTTGTAGTACAATCCTGAATGGATAACACCTGAATTATGACCCGTTTGATGATCTGCCAATAAATTCATCTTTTCAATTAGGATGATTTTTTTCGTTGGATACTTTTTTTGAAGCTTATAAAAAGTTGCTGCTCCAACAATTCCTCCACCAATTACTGCGATATCATAAGTCATAGATTCGTATGTTTGAATTTTGAGCTCAAATTTAGTTAAAGTTCGTTTAACGCTGAAATTAAAACCAAAAAACTGAATCCAAAATTCGTTCTTCGTTCAATAGATTTATCTTACATTCGTCAACGTAAAATTACATGCCCTCAATGTCAAAAACGGTATCAACACAAATCGAACGCCCATTTTTCAATAATTTGAATGGTCTAAGGTTTGTTGGAGCGTTAACTGTTCTAATTTTCCATTGCTTTACGTTGCAACGAGAAATTTGGGGAGATTTTTTCAATGGAACAATCTTTCACTTTGTTTTTTCAGTTGCAAGTAAAGGTCATCTTGGTGTCAACCTTTTTTTTGTATTAAGTGGTTTTTTAATTACTTATTTGCTCTTACATGAATATGCTAGCACTGGGAAAATTAACATTCTGAACTACTTGTTGCGTCGTTTCCTTCGCATTTGGCCCTTGTATTTTTTAGTGGTACTTTTTGGATTTTTTCTATTTCCTAAATTACCGAATGGCATTGTCACGATTCACGAATTTTGGCGATTCGCTTTGTTTCTTTCCAATTTCGATGAAATTATACATGGAATGAACGATAAAATCAATTTTTTAAGTGCGACTTGGTCCGTAAGTATTGAAGAACAATTCTATTTAGTTTGGGGATTCTTATTGGGATTGATACCGTTTAAAAAATCATTTTCATTTCCAGTATTTTTTAGTGTAATCATTTTAGGTTCCATCGCTTTTCGTTCATTTTATTGGTTCGACAGCCGTATTATTTACTTTCATACCTTTTCAGTTATGTCGGATCTTGGAATTGGAGGATTAATTGGATTCTTAGCTTTCAAAAGGAAAATTCAATCTTCTTTTAAACGGGTTAAAAAATGGCAATGGATCGTATTTTATGTGATCAGCACCATCCTAATTTTAGGAAGCAACAGCATTTTCGAAGGTTCTCTAATTGCGCTAGAACGCACAGTTATTGGAATCATCTTCGCCATTGTCATTTTGGAACAAGTCTATGCTAAAAACTCGTTTTATAAAATCGATAAAATTCCTTACTTTTTCTCATCAGGTGAATTGACCTACGGATTTTATATGTTTCACTGTATACTTATTTATTATTGGAGTACTTTCTTTAAAATCCATGGTTTGACAGATCATCTGTGGCAATTTCTGGTGTATGTAGTATTAGTATTCTTCAGTACATATGTAGTTGCTTGGATCAGTTTGCATTATTTTGAACGACCGATTTTAGGATTGAAAAGATACTTTAGGTGATTCATGAACAATTTAACGCAGAGATTTTGAGTCTGCGCTGCACAGAGGTCGCTGAGAAACTTGGAAATTGAACGGTCTTCTACAAAATCCATCAAAAAGAACTTTACAAAACAAAAAAAGGCCGACTTGCGTCGACCTTTCTTTCAGAAATAAGGAATTAGTGTTTGATTAACTCCTTTGTATAAACTTGATCTTTGGTAATGATTTTAACGATGTAGTTTCCAGAAGGAACGTGAGAAAGGTTTACTTGTGCTTCTGCAAACGTACCTGTTGCGTTCATCACTTCTGAATGAACAGGTCTTCCCATCATGTCGTAAATAATTAAATTGGCTTCGTTTCCAACATAACCACTTACTTCAATCATGGCAATTCCATTTGTAGGATTCGGGAAGATTGCAATTTCATGTGCTAATTCTTCTTCTTTCACTCCTAATCCAAATCCAACTGAGAAATTATATCTGTGGTAATTTCCCCAATCAGACGGGAAGAATTCTATGTAACTTCCTCCTACTTTTCGTAATCGGAATGTTCCTGTTGTTTCACCTTCCACTTGACTTGAATACCAGAATCCAATTCCATCGCTGTCCGTATCTTCAATGATTACACTGTAACAACCTGGCGCTAAATCAAATGTATCCTTGTATTGAGTGTTGTTTGTTAAACTTGTGCGTTCGAACAAAATATTACCTGAAGCATCTTCCAAACGGTATTTATTTTCACTCGCTTTATTGTTTGTTGTGCACCAAATAAAGAACGGTCCATCAATCATTTCAGGGGCATCAAATTTCGTTTTCAAGTGATTGTTTTGATCGTATTCATCCAAATCTGGATACCCTTCAATCGCATACAATTGAACGTTAAATGTTTGTTCTCCTGAATAATCTCTCCACCATGCCAAGTCTGTCACAGGAATTTCAACCGTTTCTTTTTCCAAGAATGCTAAGTTTCCTGTCCACTCATACTCTAACCAATCACCATAGGAAATCCAACAACGAATGATACATTTTGTCAATGGCTGTTCACCTGTATTTTGAATAACAACTCTTGGATTTGAACATGTCGGATTCCACTTGCGGTAATATTCCCAATTATTCGGATTCAAGATATCAATCACAGCCGCGTCATGTTGGAAGTTTGGAGCTGAGTATGAAATTAAATCCATTGCAACAATGTAATTTCCACTTGCTTGACCTGGATCATTTACTGGAACATCATTGATTACGTAATCAATTTTAACGGTGTCACCAACTACAAAAGGTGTCACTTCAAATTCATTTTCACGCACTTGATCTCCCGGACACCAACCTTCACGGGCATATGGCCATGTTCCACCTTGTGAAATATTTGGATTATCACCACATTGTGTTGTTTGCCAAATGTTCCAGTTGAAACGTGAAACTCCATCGATTTTAATTTGGTGATCGTTTGGCACCCATTCACAACATGCGCCGTTTCCAACTTGTCCATGACCCGATAAACGCGTTTTAATTTTGAACATTTCAGAACTGTCAGCCAGAGGAATAGATACTTCTTGCAAGTCTGTATCGTTTGCCATGTTTGAGAATTGGTACGATCTGAAATCCGACCAAATCGGTTCACGTTTGTGCACATCACGCGGCGGAATTCCTTCGATAAATGCAAACTTCAAGTCAACTAATTCTTGTGTGTTGTGCGCCGCTAAATCAACTGTATCTTTCAAATATTGTTGGTAGTCTGTTACATCATAAATCCAATAGAAACCATTAGGACCTAAATCAAACTGAATTCCATAAGGTGTGATGTAACGCGCAATTTCAACATCATGAACAATCTCAAAAGGTGTATTGTAATGAATAATTTGTTCGTTTGTAAGAGTAGTTACACCTGTAAAAGGCGTTTGAGAAAGCACAGAACCATTCACGTCATAAACAATTTCATCACCTGATTCAAGAACCACTTCTGCATTGACAATTTCGAAATGATAACCTACAGTTTGCTCTTCGAAAATCACAGTTGGCTCTTTAACCACTTTTTCTAATTCTTCTGTTGCAACTACTGCTCCAGCCACTGTTCCTTGTCCAAGAGAAATTTTAGGTCTTGCCGTTGCCTGTTGAACTCCCGCGTTTGGATAATCATCTGAAACAAACATTCCTTTTTCAGAAGGCATCAACAAGTAATCGTTTTGCGATAAATCAGTGGCATATTGATGGTCATCAAAATCGTAATACACCAATAAATCTGACCAGTTAGGATGCGATGCATCTGGTTTTTGATTCATGTAGGCTTGTATCGTTGCTTGAGGCAGTGCTGCATCATAAATTTGGAAATCATCAATACGCCCTTTCCACATATACGCTTGGTTCCAATTCGAACCAATCACCATGCGATGAATGTATCCAACCGACATATTTTTTCCAGTACCAGAATGCCACAAAACACCATTTTTATAGATAAACATTTCGCCTGTGCTTTGTTTTTTGACAAATGCCCAGTGATTCCACGTGTTATCCATTTCTGTTGCCGTCATCAATTTATTGATTCGATCATAGCCATTTCCTTCACCTGCATCGAAATACATGGTATTGTCACTCCACGGCATGTGAATGTTTACAATTCGATTGTTGTTGTTATCATATGCTTCAAGAATTGAGGTATTTGTTCCAGCAGAACCATTTCCTTTCGACCAAAAAGAAATTGTCATTTCTCCACCCATTGTAAAATCTGACAACTCTAACATCGCATGATTTGTACCATCAAATTCAATTGCTCCATTCAACGAATTGTAGAAAACAGCAGATTGATTTGAAATTGTTTCGCTATTGAAAGCCAAAGAATTCAATGCATCTTGTGTGTTTTCAAAATAGAATTCAATGATGATGTTATCTGTTCCATTCCATGTAAAAGGTTGGTAGAACAACAAATCATTTTGACCATTTACTAATTCCGTTTGACTTCCATTGATCCATCTAGCAGCATCGTACACTTCTGTAAAACCTGTTTTGTGAAAGGCTATTAAATTAGCGTCAGTCGTTGCTTTTAATGAAATTGTAGGATATTTCAACTCACCATTTACAGTCAATGCATTCACGTATAAACTTAACGATTGAATATCTCCCGGTGTAATTCCAGCAGCAGCTAATTCTGAAGCAGTAAGCAACATTTGAAAACGACCTCCATTGTTTGTTACATCGAATGGAAATGGAGTAACAGTGTTTGAAGTATTGACATTGTGCTGTGTTAATGATGCACCTGAACGATTGTGTTCAACACGCACATACGAATCCGTTTGTGCATAAGGCATAGAATTGTATTGAATTGTCGCTGGTGAACTTAAGTTCGCTGTGTAACGATTTCCATTTACTTGAACTGAATCAAAAACACCTGTATGGTCAAAAACACGTGTATAAGTTAAGTAATCCCACTCACCACAATTGTATTGATCCCACGTTGTTAGCGGGCTACATTTTAATTTGTAGTACATCAGTACTTTCTCGAAGCGCTTATTATTTAATTCTTGAGGAATTGGGAAATCTGCACGACGCGTTGTGATTGAATCAAACGTAAAGGTCTGCACCCACGTTGTGTCTTGTGCAACCAAGTTTCCAAGCGGAATAAGCGCACAAACTAACAGTAATCGTTTTAACATAGTGTAATTGTTTGCTCCAAATATACGGAAAGCATTCTTTTTTAAAAAAACGATTTAGTAAAGAAAAAATGAAAGTATTGGAAAGCTACGTTGGATTTGTGATTAGTCAGCTTTGAGGAGAAGTTCGATTCGAGAGAGTAAAACCAATTCAGCTTTATTGAGTTGATTGAAGGCTGCGGCGGTTTTAATGCAGATGGTAACGATGAAGTTATTCATTCCGGGTGTGAAACGTTCTTTATTTTCATCGTAGACTTCTTTGAACAAGCGAAAAGCCTCTTCTGAATCCACTTTTTTCTCTTCAAGAACGACCATCATTTTATCAATAAAATCGAGTGCTCGAACACCGAATGGATCTTCGTAATCAGCCAAAATCTTCCAGTTTTCATTGATAATATCATGCACTACTTGCTTTTCTTCGGGCGACACATGTTTGTCCGCACTTGCAACAGCATATACAATAAATCCGATGGCTTTCGCTACTTGTTCCATTTGGGCTTGTTTTAAGTAAAGAAACGAAAAATTATTGAAAGGATTTTGTAAATTCTAAAATTCAGCAAGGACCAGTATTCTCAATCCTCCTCCACCTCATCTTTCGAATGCTGAATCGGATAGCGTAAACCAACATTCATTGAAAACAGATTATTTCTCCAGGGATTAGGAGTCGGAACATCTTTATATCTATTTTTTAGTATGCCACGCGAATAGTCCAATTGGAGGTAAATCGAAGAATTATTTTTGAGAAGAAAGCCTAATCCAAGCTCTGACTTCAATGCAACATCGAAGGGGTAAAGGTTCCGGAAATTAAGAAAATAGCCTTGAGATACTTGGCCGTTGTTCAGTGTGAAATCATCACTTTTAACTGATGTAAAAAGATAATAGCTCGCTGAAAATCCTAAACCACCAAAGCCAAAGAATTTATTCCCAAATTCTAGACCAACGATTTCAGAAAGTGAGGCAAAGTTGAAATGTGTTTTTTCGATTGCACCTTCCCCTAAAACTACATTGTTTGTATCTACGAAAATCAATGTTTGCGAAAATCCTTTTTGTTCAACCCCCAAACTTGACTTCGAATAAAAGTGATTTTTCTGATAGAGATAAAATGCCTTGCCTGTAAAACCTAAAACGGGCATATAATAATCATAATTCGGTCGAATTACTTCTGAGTAGCTGCCTCCGATTTCAATTCCTTTGAAGCGTTGTTGTGCGTTTAACGCGACAGAGGTGAACAGCAAGATTAGAGCAAGCAGATTTTTCATGAAATAAAAACGTACGAAGAGGAAGAATATTTTTGAATGGTGGAATTGAATTGCTTATATGATTTTACACTTCTAAAAATCTAAAATTTTAAAAGACTAGATATTTAGTCTTTTAACAAACGATTCAACATTGCTCTTCTATTCCACACTTTTCAACGAAATCGGCAACAAGTAATAACTCTCTTCAAACAAATCGCTGTTTTTATAGATGAAATACAATTGATCCCATTGTGATTCGCGGAAGGATTTGTCAGATGCTTTCATCAACTCCAATTGTTCTTTTATCCACGGTTTTTCCTTTAGAATTTCCACAGCCTTTTCTTCAAAAACATAGGGCGAGAAATACTCTTTTTGCTGTAAATAGCTATCGAAAAAGTTCCATCGAAAGTAACTATCCTCAGCTCGTGAAATAAAAATGGAAAGCAAGAAATTACGCTGATATTGATTCGTTGGAATCAGCACATCTCCTTTTTTGAAATGTTGTTCAACCAATTCCTCTTTCGATTTCACTTCATTGTGGTAAAAATGTCCTTCGTAGGGTTTTCCATAGCTTTTAAATTCCGACAAACGTTCCTGCGAAATTGAAATCACAGTGTCATTGGCAAATTGAATGAATTGCACCTTGTTCGCTTTTAATCGCTCGATAACCTCATCGCACTGACTTCCAACAATAAAATACGAAGGAATCACACATGAATCTTTTGCTTGATAGGTTTGGAAGTAAGGAATGTACTTTTCATATGGGCGATCTTCGTGGTATTTCAAACGTGGTAAACCTGTAACAGGACTTGGTGGATTCGTAAACTCAAATCCTTTAAATAAAATCGAATCTTTCTTTTCCGTCAATTGAAATCCAAATTCAAATTGTTTGTCCTTTTGCCAAAAAGTGCGTGCTTCCGTTCGTGCTATTTCGATTTCTTTTGAATGCGCTCCTGTGTAAATAATTAAATCGGCAATGAAATCATGTGTTGCTTCTACTCGTTGAGGAAATGGTTTCAACATGTGTGTTTCGACCGTAAAACTCACTGCATCAAACAAGGAAGCATAACCCATTGCATATCGTGGCAAATCATTAAACGCATGCATTCCTTCTTCGGGTGTTTCTTTCAGTAATTCAACATAGGGAAATAAATCCCATTTCTTTTTCTTTAGACTTTTCGTCAACGAAGGAATCACTTTATCATAGGTCAAGGAGCGTAAACTTGGTGCCAATCGTTCTTTCATCGAAGAAATGTAAGTCAAGGTATATTGATAATCGGCTCCGTTCGAAACATGTGTATCCACAAATACATCAGGATCCAATGCGTGATAAATCGTTGCAAAGGTGAAGGCGTTTTTTGAATCCATTTTGATGAAGTCGCGGTTCAAATCCAAGTTTTGTGCATTTCCTCTAAATCCATATTCTTCAGGACCATTTTGATTCGCACGACTATTCGAAGAACGATTCATCATTCCACCAACGTTGTATGCAGGAATAAAGGCAATCACTGGTAATCCATCCGTTTTCTTACCATTCTTAATCCAATTATCCAACCAAATTAAACAGGCATTCACACCATCTGGTTCTCCCGCATGAATTGCATTGTTTACCAATAGTGTTGTTGAAGTGCGCGCTTTTTGAAAGGTTTTCAAAGAATCTTGTGCGCCGTTTACAATACACACATAAATTGGAAGTCCGTAATCTGATTCTCCCATAGCATACAACTCGATTTCTTTGTGCTGCGCATCCAATTTCTTGTAATAGGAAATTAGTTCAGGATACGTTGGAGAAGTGTTTTGGGTCCATTGCGCATTTAGAACTGGAGCATAGAACATGGAACATAGAACATAGACAAGTCCGTGTAGAAAAATCCGTTTTGTTGAAATTGAAAATACCATGCGACTAAAATAATGAAAAGCAAACTTCAAAAATCCAGCGCTACGCTTTTTCTTTTTTTGCTACATCTCGAAGCGATTTATCCCAAACAACTAAAATGTTTAACTTTGCGCCATGCGAATTGATATCCTTACGGTTCTTCCACAATTGTTGGAAAGTCCATTTTCAGCTTCTATCATGCAACGTGCGCAAGACAAAGGCCATGTTGAAATTCACGTGCATAACATTCGTGATTACTCGACCAACAAGCACAAAAATGTGGATGATTACCAATACGGCGGAGGTGCTGGAATGGTCATGTCGATTGAACCGATTGCAGCTATTATTGAAAAATTGAAGGCTGAGCGCAATTACGATGAAATCATTTACATGACGCCGGACGGTGAATTATTTGAGCAAGGAATGTGCAATCAATTATCCTTGAGTGAGAACTTGATGATTTTATGCGGCCATTACAAAGGTGTTGATGAACGCATTCGTGAACATTACATTACCAAAGAAATTTCCATTGGTTCGTATGTGCTTTCTGGCGGTGAATTAGCTGCTGCTGTTGTTGTAGATGCTGTAGTCCGTTTAATTCCTGGCGTTTTGAATGATGAAACGTCTGCTTTGACTGATAGTTTTCAAGATAATTTGCTTTCTCCCCCTGTTTATACGCGTCCACCAGAATTCAAAGGAATGAAAGTTCCAGACGTTTTGCTTTCAGGTGATTTTGCGAAAATTGAAAAATGGCGTGAAGATCAAGCCTTGAAGAGAACGCAGGAAAGACGTCCAGATCTTTTGGATTCATGATTTATAATTCGGAATTCGTGATTATACTGAATGATTAAAATTTGAAAAATGAATTTAGAACAGACGACAGAACAACTGAAAAACGGCGGAACGATTTTGTATCCAAGTGATACTATTTGGGGATTGGGATGCGATGCTACGAACGAAGAAGCGTGTCAGCGCATTTTAGCGATTAAAAACCGTCCAGAAGAAAAAAGTTTTATCATTCTGGTAGACAGCATCGGCATGTTAGAGAAATATGTTCCAGACTTTCACCAAGTTTGTTACGATTTGATTGATTACGCTGAAAAGCCATTAACAATCATTTATCCATCTGCAAAAGGCTTGGCTCCAAGTGTTCTAGCAAAAGACGGAACGATTGGTATTCGTATTACAAAAGATCCAACGTGTTTGAATTTGATTCGTTCGATGCACAAACCATTGGTGAGCACCTCTGCTAATTTATCAGGACAAGTAAATCCTAAATCGTTCAAAGAAATCGATGAATCAATCAAATCGGGCGTTGATGCCATTTTAGAATTGCGTTTGGAAGAACAAATGACTAGTCCTTCACAAATCATTAAGATTTCGTTGGATGGTTCTGTGGTTGTTATTAGACGTTAAGACTTTAGGACGTTAAGACGGTAGGACTTTAAGACAAAGGACTTCAAGACTACAAGACACAGGACTAAAAGACTTTAAGATGTTTTAATTAAAATTATCAATTGTTTAATGTAAACAAGTCCTTTAGCGAAGCGGTCTTTTGTCTATCAGCGCAGCGGTCTATGTTCCATTCTCCATGATCAACTCTGCCCTCTGTTCCACTCAGTTCTAGAATCTTTAATATATTTGTGCAATGTCAAAAAATTACGCAGCATTTCTTAAACATCCAGTTTTCAAAGTAGCATCACAAATTGTTACGGAGCAAAATCTCGAAGCCTATGTAATTGGTGGATTTGTGCGCGATTTACTGCTCGAGCGTCCATCCAAAGACATCGACATTGTTGTTGTTGGTTCTGGATTGGATTTAGCAAAACAGTGTGCTGATAAATTGCGTGTTAAAAAAGTTTCTTTCTTTCACAATTTCGGTACAGCACAATTTAAATACAAAGATTTAGATGTTGAGTTTGTTGGAGCACGTAAAGAATCGTATCGCTCAGATTCACGCAAACCATTGGTTGAAAATGGAACTTTGGCGGATGATCAAAATCGTCGCGATTTCACAATCAATGCTATGGCTTTGTCGCTTCACGCTTCAAATTTTGGCGATTTAATTGACCCGTTTAATGGAATGGATGATTTGGAAAAAGGAATCATTCGAACACCTTTAGATCCAGATACAACCTACAGTGATGATCCATTGCGTATGATGCGAGCAATTCGTTTTGCTACCCAATTGGATTTCAAAATAGAATCAAAAAGTTTACAAGCAATTCTTGATAATTCGGAACGTTTGGACATCATTTCAGTTGAACGAACGATGGACGAATGCAACAAGATTATTCTGAGTGGCCAACCATCTCGCGGGTTCAAACTCTTGCATTCAACGAAATTATTACAACGTTTCTTCCCTGAAATGACCGATTTGTGCGGTATTGAAACCATCAATGGAAAAACGCACAAGGACAATTTCTACCATACCTTAGAAGTATTGGACAATATTTCTGAAAATACAGATAATTTGTGGTTGCGTTGGGCTGCGATTCTTCACGATATTGCAAAACCGCCAACAAAACGTTTTGATCCGGAAACAGGTTGGACTTTCCACGGACACGAAGATTTAGGTGCTCGCATGACGCCTCGAATTTTTAAACGTTTGAAATTGCCGTTGGACCATAAAATGAAATATGTACAGAAACTGGTACGACTTCATTTGCGTCCAATTGCTTTAGTGAAAGGTTCAGTCACAGATTCAGCTATTCGTCGCTTACTGAGTGAAGCAGGAGATGACATTGAAGATTTGATGACGCTTTGCAATGCAGACATTACCTCTAAAAATGAATTCAAAGTAAAAAAATACCGTAAGAATTTCGAATTGGTATTGGAGAAACTGAAAGCTGTTGAAGAGAAAGATCGCATTCGTAATTTCCAACCACCTGTTTCAGGAGAAATGATTATGAAAACATTCAATTTAGGGCCTTGTGCAGAAATTGGAACCATCAAATCGCGCATCAAAGAAGCAATTTTAGAAGGAGAGATTCCAAACGAACCTGAAGCAGCAATCCAACTCATGTTGAAAATCGCAGAGGAATTAGGTTTGACACAAGTGAATCAACCTACTTTCGCGAAATAATTTTAATTTTACAAAAAAGTAAAACCCAACACGTTTAACAATGGCAGGTTTAAAATTCAGAGTACTTCTTGATTCAGAAAATAATAGTGAAATTTTCAGGGATATACTGATTAAAGACAGCGATAATTTCGAATCATTCTATAAAGCAATTGTATCCTCTTTCCGTTTTCAAGGTGATCAAATGGCTAGTTTCTATGTATCAAATGATAGCTGGGACAAAGGTCATGAAATCAGTTTAGAAGATTTGACATATGGAGATGATTCTGTTGATTCACCCGCAGCTGTCATGAAAGATGCAATCATCAAAGATTTCTTGGAAGAACCTGATCAAAAGTTCATTTTGGTGTACGATTTCATGCGCATGTGGATTTTCTTGATCGAACTAATTGGTTACGAAAAAGAAGGACCTGAAGTGCCTGAAGTACTATTAGCTGTAGGAATGGCTCCACCTGAAGATTCAAGAGCTGGAGATGATGAAAATATGTTTGCTGGCGATTTTGATGAAGCAGAGGATGACGAATTTGGATTCAATGAATTCGATGACGATATGGACGAAGAGGATTTTTCAAATTTTGACGAATACGAATATTAAATGGAAATTAAAAAAGGAGGAGATCCAGTTGGTGCTGCGATTTTAGATTATGCCGCAACAAAAAAACCAAACGACATTATCGTTGGTTCGGATATCTGTGAAGATGATATTATTCCAATTGAGGTATTGTTCCGCAAAATGGACGAAATGCCAGAATTGGAGCAAATTGCTCTAGAAGCAGCAAAAGGAAAAATCTTAGATGTTGGTGCTGGAGCAGGTGTTCATTCACTTGAACTACAAGATCGTGGATTCGAAGTGTTTCCAATTGAAGTTTCTGATGGAGCAGTTCGCTACATGAAACAAGTTGGTTTAAATGCACGAAAAATCAATTTTTTTGATTTAAAAGGTGAACAATACGATACCATTTTGATGATGATGAATGGAATCGGAATTGCAGGAACTTTAGCGAATTTGGAGAACACTTTAATTCAGGCAAAGTCTTTGCTTGCTGAAGGTGGTAAAATTTTGTGCGACTCATCGGACATCAAGTATTTATACGAAGATGAAGATGGAGCACTTTGGGTGGATTTGAATTCTGAGTATTATGGAAATTTCCGTTTTCAAATGAAATACAAGAAAGACAAAGGTCCTTGGTTTGATTGGTTATATGTTGATTTTGACAATTTGTTCAAAGCTGCTAAAAACGTTGGCTTGAAAGCAAAACGTTTGTACGAGAACGAAGATCATTATTTGGCGGAAATCACTTTTGACTAGAAGTTAGAGATAGATTTTAGAGTTAGAAGCTAGTTTAAATGAAAAACACGATTCTTTTCTTATTGGTTCAGCTAACAATTTGTTGGCAATTCGTTTTTTCACAGACGACCGAATTCCCTATGAAGGAAAGTTCGTTGTTGTGGAAGATTGAAGGACTAGGTATTCCAAAAGGTTCCTATCTTTTTGGAACAATGCACATGATTGAGAAAGAATATTTCATCTTTCCAGACAAACTTGAGAAAATCGTTAAGAAATCAGAGCAATTGGTTATGGAACTTGCGGATTTACCAAGCCAAAAAGAAGCAATGAAATATGTGCTTTTACCAGAAGGAACTTTTTTCGATTACTTCACAAAAGAACAAACTGACTCGATTTTAATTTGGGCAAAGAAAGAATTCAAAATGGACGAAGCTGCTTTCCGCGCTACGATGTCCAAAATGAAACCATTTGTCGTGGTTCAAATGGCGACCCAATTGCAATTAATGGGAAAAACAGAATCCTACGAAATGACTTTAGAAGAAATTGCTAAAACAAATAAACTGAATATTGCAGGATTAGAAACCATTGAACAACAAATGGCATTTTTCGATGATTTAACAAAAGAACAACAAGCCGAAATGGTGATGGAAGGCATTCGCGACTCTGAGAAATCCATTGAGACGATGAAAGAAATGGAAGTGTTATACCAGGGTCAAAATGTTGATTCATTGTATTTAATGATTCAAGGTGAAGGCGGTGTTATTTCTGCTGAATCTGCTGATTTCTTGGATAATCGTAATGCAGCTTGGGTGCCACAAATCAAAGAAATGATTGCGAATAAACGATGTTTTATTGCCGTTGGAGCTGGACATCTTGGCGGACCAAATGGCGTAATCCGTTTATTAGAAAAAGAAGGATACACCTTAACACCAGTTGAACTTTAACGATCCATTTCACCATGAAATATTTAAGTATTTTCTTCTTATTAACATTGATTGTCGGATGTAAAACCTACAACGAAGAAGACAAAAAGAGTTTTGACGAACAAATCAAAAGTTATTTAGCGAAGAAAAACGTCAAATGCAATAGAACATCTTCTGGGTTATATTATAAAATACTTGATCCAGGAAAAGGCGAATTCATCAAATTCACAGATGTTGTTACCTTCAAGTACAAAGGCTATTTCATGAACGGAACTGTGTTCGACGAGCAATCACAAAAACCTGTAGAGTTTGAAGTTGGACAATTGATTGGAGCATGGAAAGAAATGATGTTGTTATTGAAGCCAGGTGGAAAAGCATTTTTGGTTACACCACCATCCCTAGGCTACGGTGACCGAGATTTGGAAGACATTCCGCCCCACTCTATTCTTGTCTTTGAAATGGAGGTTGTAAGCGTGAAGTGATTTGATTAATTCCTGCTCAAAAACCGACCAACAATCAAATAAGAAATAATTTCAAAAAAAATCCAAGAATAATTGCTCGAATCGTTGATAAAACGGATTCAAACTTTTACTTTTGGGTTCAGTTTTATAATAGATACTAAAAACCCGCAAAAATGAGCGTACTTGTAAATAAAGACTCAAAAGTGATTGTACAAGGATTCACTGGTAGTGAAGGATCCTTCCATGCATCCCAAATGATTGAATACGGAACCAATGTTGTTGGTGGTGTAACTCCAGGAAAAGGAGGAACTTCTCACTTGGATCGTCCAGTTTTCAATACAGTTGCAGACGCAGTTACTAAAACAGGTGCAGATGTATCAATTATTTTCGTTCCACCATCATTTGCTGCTGATGCAATTATGGAAGCTGCAAACGCTGGAATTAAAGTAATCGTTTGTATTACGGAAGGTATTCCGGTGAACGACATGGTGAAAGCGAAAGAATATATCAAAGGATATGATTGCCGTTTAATCGGTCCAAACTGTCCAGGTGTAATCACTGCTGGAGAAGCGAAAGTTGGTATCATGCCAGGATTCGTTTTCAAAAAAGGAAAAATCGGTATTGTTTCTAAATCAGGAACATTAACATACGAAGCAGCTGATCAAGTTGCTAAAGCAGGATTAGGAATCACAACAGCTATCGGAATCGGTGGAGATCCAATTATTGGAACAACTACTAAAGAAGCGGTTGAATTGTTGATGAACGATCCAGAAACAGAAGGAATCATTATGATTGGTGAAATTGGTGGTAACTTAGAGGCAATTGCTGCACGCTGGATTAAAGACAATGCTAAGAAACCAGTTGTAGGATTCATCGCTGGTGAAACTGCTCCAAAAGGAAGAACAATGGGTCACGCTGGTGCAATCGTTGGAGGTGATGAGGATACTGCTGAAGCTAAAAAACGTATCATGAGAGAATGTGGAATTCACGTTGTTGATTCTCCAGCTCACATCGGTGCTAAAATGGCTGAAGTATTAGGCGTAATGGCATAAGAAATAAACGTTAATCGTTGAAAAAGGTGTTAGGTTTCTAGCACCTTTTTTTTGTGGGGTAAAGTTCAATTGATTGGATTGATGGACTCCTTGTGTTGATTGTTACAAAGTTGTAATGTTGTAATGTTGTAAATTAACAACTTTGCAAGTTAACAATCTTACTAATAACTCCCAATTTTACTGATTTACAGCTGCATTTATCAATCCAATTTCATACCTTTAACTAACAAGAAAGACCAAATCAACATGGTAAAAGATTTACTTGAGGAACATTACAAGCAACATGGTTTTCCCAAGTTAGCTGCACGTTTTATTCAAGAGCCACAATTAATTCCAGAATTAGTTGAAATTGCAATTAGTGATTTAAAACATCCATTTCCTGAATGTGCATCTTGGCTCTTAACCCACATTGTAAAAACAAATCCAGAATTACTCGAAGAATTTCAACCGCTATTTATTGATTGTTTGTTTCATAGTAAAAACCAAAGCGTTTTGCGCAATCTATGTAATACATGTACCAATCTACCACTAATCGATTACAAAGAATCAGAATTTCTAGATCATCTGATTACATTCATTAAAGACGATTCGAATAAAGTGGCGCTTTTTGTTTATGCAATCTATAAGCTGATTCAATTCACCGAAAAGTATCCCGAAATAAAGCCGGAAATTGAAGGTATCATTGAATTGAAACAAACGGTAACCATTCAGCCAGCAGTTCGAATTGGTATCAGAAATTATTTGAAAGCAACAAAATCGATTGCATAAAAACACTACTTTTACACCGTCTTAACATTGATTCAAAACCACTACACATCTACAAATGTCAAAAAAAGCTTTAATCATTCAAGGTGGCGGCTTCCGAACAGGATTCAGTGCTGGAGTTTTGGATGCTTTCATCGAAAAAGAATACAATCCTTTTGATATTTATGCAGGAGTGTCTGGTGGAGCAATTGCCGCTTCGTATTTTCTTCAACAAGAAAAACGCAAATGCTTGGAAGCCATGTTTTGTTTGACAGATAATTCTCGGTTTATCAATTATCGAAATTTGGTGCGTTCAAAGCCTGTGATGGACGTTGAATTCTTTCGTGAAATTTCAAGTGAATTAGTTCCATTAGATCTTTCGAAAGTTATTTCCAATAGCAAGGACAAAAAGGTTGGAATTGTAATGACCAACGCGAATAACGGAAAACCACATTATCATGAACCGACACAGGAAACCTGGATTGATGCTTTGATTGCTTCTAGTTCGATGCCACTCGTAACAAAAGGTGCACAGCGTATTGGCGATGATGATTTCATGGATGGCGCTTGGAGTGATTCACTTCCTGTGAAATGGGCTGTTGAACAAGGTGCGACCGATATTTTGATTATCCGAACGACCGCCGAGAAAGAAAAAATGCAACAATCGTGGTTAGATTATTTTGGCGAATTGTACAATTGGCGTCAAAAAAATATCAAGCGCATCTTTCAAACCAACCACATTAAATTCAATCAATCCCTGGAATTTATATTAAATCCACCAGCCGGAATTACAATACAACAAATTGCTCCTGACAAAAAATTGCACGCACAACAACATTCTAATTCGTCTGAATTGATCACAAAAGATCATGCGTTTGGATATGAAAAGGGGTTGGCGTTTCTAAAAGGTATAAACACCCTTGCAAAGGAATAAAATTCAACTATTTAAATTTTGCAAAAGCAAACTTAAGGCAAAACGATCGAATACTTAAAATCTTGTGCTTGTCCAATGTCCAACCAACGCAATCCCGATTTGGATTGAAAATCTCCAGTATGATTTAATTCATCAGCCCAGCCCCACCAAGGTTCAATACAGAAAAATGGAGCATCTTTCTTCGTCCAAAAACCAATTGCATCGAGTTGATCACAGTGCAATCGAACCAATTCACCTTCTGATTTATGCACCAGAGCAACCCATGTAAATGGTGGATTTTTAATTACAACAGCATCATTTTCAAAAAGCGCATTATTCAATTCAAGTTTTCCATTGCAATCGATTGCTGTAGAGTTTCCGGAATAATAAGGTCCTTCCAATTCGTGTCGTTCCGAAGTAAATGGATTCGAAAAGACCAATTTATACTTGTTCAATTCATCATTTAACTGAAATCCCGGATGTCCACCGATTGAATAACCGAGCTTCTTTTCATCTAAATTTCGAACCATAAAATGTACATCAATTCCTGTTTCAAATAAAAAATACCTTATCGACAATTCAAATTTGAAAGGATAAATAGCCAAAGTGTCTTCACTCCACATCAATGTTAAATCAACTGATTCTGAAGTTTGATTGCGTACCGAAAACTGCTGGTCCCGCGCAAATCCGTGTTGTTTCATCTGATATGATCTTCCATCGAAACAATATGAATCATTCAATAAACGACCAACTATTGGAAATAAATTAGGTGCTGTCCGATTCCAAATTAGATCATCTTTATTCCATAAAACTGAAGTGTCCCCTATCCGATTTAAAGAAATAATCTCGGCTCCTTTTAAGGCAATTTTTGCTTCTACCAATTTATTTGACAATTCAATAAATTCCATTTTCGTGATTTTTTACGAATCGAAGTTCTTCAAAATAATTGAATTCTCCTAAAAAGCCTTGTAAATAGTGAACAAATAGAACATTTTGCGAATTCTTTAATTGTTAAAAAAATAAAATTATAGTACTATGTATTGCATAGTTCAATCTTTTACATATATCTTTGTATAAAAATACGCACATATGAGTTTAGAGAATACACAAGCCCAAATGCGAAAAGGAATCTTGGAATACTGTATTCTATCCATTCTTGATAAGAAAGAAGCTTATCCTTCAGAAATTCTAGAAACCTTGAAGGATGCGAAGTTAATTGTTGTTGAAGGCACACTTTACCCACTTTTAACACGCTTAAAAAACATGGAACTTTTAGCTTATCGATGGGAAGAATCACAATCGGGTCCACCGCGAAAGTACTTTACCCTAACGAAAATGGGGAAAGCCTTTTTAGAAGAATTAGACAGTACATGGGCAGAATTGAGCGAAGCTGTTAACAAAATTACCAACCTACCACCGAGTGAATCGGCTGAAAAAAGTGAATTATGAAAAAGACCGTTTCTGTAAATATCAAAGGTATGAACTTCTTAATTGAAGAGGATGCATATGAATTGTTGCAAGATTATATGAACCGTTTGGGTCATGGTTTACGCAACGAAAAAGACAGTAAAGACATAATCGAAGACATCGAAATGCGCATTGCAGAATTGTGCACTTCACGTCTCAATGATAAAAAACAAGTTATCGAAATTGAAGATATTCAGTTGATCTTAGACACATTGGGTGATCCCTCTCAATATCTAGATGATGAAGATTCAAATAAGCAAGAATTCAAAGAAAGCTTCAATCAAAAGACATATCAACAAGAGCGCGAACGTCATTTATTCCGTGACTTAGAAAATGCTTCTATCGCCGGAATTTGTGCTGGAATAGCGAATTATTTCAAGATTGATGTTATTATCATTCGTGCTATTTTCCTCATCATGTTCTTTTTTGGTGGATTTGGATTCCCACTTTATGTAATTCTTTGGATTGTGGTTCCAAAGGCGAAATCGACAATTGAGAAGTTGCGTATGCGCGGAAAACCTATTACTGTTGATTCAGTAAAAGAAGAAGTGGAAGCTGCTGCAAAACGCTTTGAAACGGAAACAAAATCATTTGCCAATCGTATTCGTCGTGAAGATCATTTGTCACACCGATTCAGTTCATTGGGAAGAATTATCGGAGCTGTCGTTGGTGTATTTTTAATTATGAAAGGATTGTTCTTTCTTGTGATGTTCATGATATTCGGTGTATTTGGCGTACGCGTAATACCTGTACAAAGTGACAATGGCTATATCTCATTACCTGAATTAGCACAAATGACCATTGAAACTCAATCGGACTACAATTGGGGGTATGCAGGTGCAATGGTTGCTGCATTTTCCATCATCTTCTTTCTACTACTCCTGGGAATAAAATTGGTATTCAGAATTCGCAATCGCTGGTCACGTATCAGTTTAATTTCGCTTTTCGTAACTGGGTTTATTGGTTCAATGATGGTTTTAGTGATAGGATTAAAAACGGGACGCGAATTATCGATTGAAGGAGAATTGGAACAAGAAATCGGTAACTATTACGGTGAGCAATTAACAATTGTTCCACACCTTTCAACCTATTCATCCAATAATAAATTCAAAATAAAATCAGATGGCAATTGGGGAATGATGGCAATAAAAGGTGATCAGATTACAGAACCAGGCATACGTTTTCACTTTAAACCTTCAAGTGACTCACTGTTTCATGTGTATCAAACAATAAGTGCCCATAGCCATTCTCACAAAACTGCCTTAGAAAAGGCAAAAAATATTGAACATTCCATTTCTATCGACAGTAATATCATTAATTTGAATAACTATTATTCTTATCCAATTAAGGATAAAATGCGCTTACAAGAAGTTGAGATTTATATTTCAATTCCAACTAGAAAATCAGTTAAGATAAATGAGGAAATTATTCGTTTAGGAGAAAACAACTACAACTATAAACAATTTGAAGAAAAAGGAAATTTGAATGGTGACGGAAGCTATTCCCATTGGGATTAAATAAAAAAAAGCGAGGTGTGAATCTCGCTTTTTTTTATCTCTTTATTTTCGCATGTAATCTCTGAATTCCATTTTGCTCGAGTCGAATGTAAATAGCGGTAATAAGGAACTTCCCTTATCTTTATCCAATAAACGATCGAACAAATATTTAGCAATTTCTAATCGGTCACTTTCAAATTTCAATGTTTCAATGATTTTATAAGCTTGTGAAGCATTTAAACATTTGCTTACCATATCCTTCAAAATAGTTTCTTTTCGATCATCATCGAACGTAATTGTATTTAAATCTGCCACATAAGCTTCTGCATCTCCTAGAACTTTTGTACACGTTATAGTTGAAGATGCAGTATTAACTGTATTTGTATAGACTGTATTTCCAGTGTTAATTCCTGAATTAACTTGTGTCGTTCCATTCGTAACAGCGCTATTTCCATTACCATACGTTGTTGTTCCTCCAGACGTAGTTGTTGTTGTTTGCGTTGTAGTAGTTGTTGACGAAGAGGATGATTGAACACCATTGGAATTAATCGTTACATTTCCTCCAGGAGTTGTAGTTTGATTCCCGTATGTTGTTGTAGTTGAGTTCACATTAATATTTCCTCCCGGAGTCGATGATTGCGAGCCCATTCCTGTTCCATTCATATTTACATTAACATTTCCACCTGGAGTAGAAGTTTGCGTTCCCATGCCTGATGTTGTAGTTGAACTATTAACATTGATTGTTCCACCTTGAGTGTTCGTTTGTGTGGTTTGTGTTGATTGCGTTCCCATTCCTGTACCATTCATTCCAATATTGATACCACCTGTTCCGTTATTCATTGTCGGATCCGTAACATTAATATTGATGTTCATGCCAAAATTTCCATTCAGATTCATTGGGTCGGTTACCGTTGTTTGTGTTGTTCCTGTCGTTGTTGTGGTTGAATTAACATTCACATTTCCACCTGTTGTACCGGTTTGTTGAGTTCCACCGTTCATTCCTGAATTGATTGTTACGTTCCCACCTGTTGTACCAGTTTGTTGAGTTCCACTATTCATTCCTGAATTGATTGTTACATTTCCACCTGTTGTACCAGTTTGATTCCCTCCATTAACATCAGAGTTAATCGTTACATTGCCGTTAGACGTCCCTCCTTGGTTAGTCACTACTGGATTTGTTGTAGTTGTAGTTTGTGTCACAACTTGTTGCGTCGAAGTAACTGGCGCATCACTAAACACAGCTGAATTATCAGGTCTATACGTAATAACGCCTTGCTGTTGCAAAGTACCCGTCGTTGGAACTTGACCAATCCATTGTAATTTACCTTTCCCTTTTTTGAAAATAACACGAGTCGTAATATCTGATGGTGTATCAATGAAGAACATTTTATCAATGTCACCCGTTTTACCATCCGCAAAAATTAATTTCAACGCATAAGAACCATTACGAATTCCCGTGATATATACATTTGTTTGTGGGACCGAATTTTGTTTTATTCCATTTAAAATGACATAAAACTGCTGACCGTTGTTGTTGAAAACTGTTAAGTTACTTTGAGCCATTGAAACGAACCCAATAAATAAAATTAAAAGTGTAGCGATTTTTTTCATATTAGTATTTTTTTGCCTGCCCTTTACTAAGACCATGCCAAGTTAAGGCAATTGTGTTAATTCTCAAAAGAATGAAGGCAGAAAGGAAAGAAAAAGACGAATTAATCGTAAATTTACCTCGAAGAATGAATTACGTAATTGTCGATATAGAAACAACTGGAGGAAGTCCAAAAGCTTCCAAAATAACAGAAATTGCCATTTATAAACACGATGGCACTGGCATCATCGACGAATTTTCAACATTAGTGAACCCAGAAATGAAAATTCCTGAGTTTATTTCGCGTTTGACGGGAATTAGCGATAAAATGGTTGAAGATGCTCCCAAATTCTACGAAATCGCAAAAAAGATAATTGAATTCACAGAAGGTTGCATTTTTGTGGCACACAATGTTGGATTCGATTACGGCATTATTCGTCATGAATTCAAAACCTTGGGCTATGATTTCCGTCGTCCGCATCTTTGCACTGTTCGATCTTCACGCTATGTTATTCCAGGAATGGATTCTTACAGTCTTGGAAAATTATCGCGCAGTTTGGGCATTGAAATAAAGGATCGTCATCGAGCGGGAGGCGATGCTTTGGCAACTGCTCATCTTTTCACCATGTTGATAGAAAAAGATCCAGGTGGCCTACAAACATTCATTCAACAAGAAGTAAATCCCAAAATACTTCATCCAAATTTAAATCTCGAAGTATTGGATGAAATTCCTAGTAAAACAGGAGTTTATAAATTCTACAACGAATTCAATCAACTGATTTATATTGGTAAAAGTAAAACGATAAAAACACGTATCGATCAACATCTTCGTAATTCCAAAACAAAAAAGGGAATTCAAATGATGAAAGAAATCATGCGCATTGAATATGATTTAACAGGTTCAGAATTGATTGCTTTGTTACGTGAATCACAATTGATCAAGCAGCACAAACCTGTTTACAACCACATGTTAAAGAAAAGTCGTTTTCCCTATGGAATCTATGACTATTTGGATGATAATGGTTATTTGCGTTTATACGTGTCTTTAACTTCAAAAAAAGATGCACTTCCACTTGCTAGTTTCACAACTAAGAAAGAAGCTAATTCCTATTTAGAACACATCGTAGAACAACATGAATTGTGTCAGAAACTATGCGATTTGTATCCAACGCAATCGGCGTGCTTTCACTATTCTATCAAGAAATGTAAAGGAGCTTGCATTAAGGCAGAAACTGCCGAAGAATACAACAAACGAGTAGAATCGTTTATCAATGAATTATCTTTTAATGGGGAGAGTTTCTATATCGTTGACAAAGGTCGACACAAAAGTGAAAAAAGTTTAGTTTTGGTTGAACGAGGAGCAATAATGGGTTACGGATACGCTCCTTATCACTTCCAAGGTCAACCGACCATTAAATGGAAACGCTTCATTGAACTAACAACTGAGGATCGAGATGCTCGCACAATTTTGGGTATGCATCTACGCAAAAACCCTCAAGTAGAAATCATTCGTTTCTAATTATTTCACTACCTCTGAAATCCAATTCAGAACTACCATTCCCAACACAATTCCAACAAACACAATCATTCTTTAGCTTTTAATCAAGAACGTATCTTCTGTCAAAATGGTTGACAAAAAAAAAGCCGATACATTCAAATGTACCGGCTTTAATTATTTTATATCTGGAACGATTAAGCTTTCAATCGTTTTGAGAAGTCAATTAAGATTGGTGTTGCAACACACAATGAAGAATATGTTCCAATGATTACACCAACTAATAATGCGAACAAGAATCCTTTAATTGCTGCCCCACCAAAGATGAACATGATTAATACAACCACGAATAAAATCATAGAAGTATTGAATGTTCTACTCAACGTTGTATTCAACGATTTATTGATGATATCATAGTGATGATCGTCTTCTTTACTTCTTCTTAAGTTCTCACGAATACGGTCAAACACAATCACGGTGTCATTCATCGAATAACCGATAACAGTAAGAATCGCCGCAATAAACGCTTGATTCACATCTAAACTAAATGGTAAGAAACCATGTAATAGAGAGAAAATAGAAATTACAAAGAATGCATCATGCGCCAAACCTACAATCGCACCAATTGAGTATTGCCAATGTCCGAAACGTAACAAGATGTATGCGAAGATAGCAATCAACGCCAATGTAATTGAGATAGTTGATGACGTCCAAAGCTCACTAGAAACAGAAGCTGAGATACTTCTTGATTCAATGACATCATAAGAACCCATTTTTTCTTTACTTGCTTCTAAACCTTCTTTCAGTTTATCTGCTACTTTTTGAGTTGCGTTGTCATCTTTTAATAAGTAGTTAGTAACGATTTCAACATTATAGTCATTTGATTTCGTTTTCAAATCAATCGATGAAATCTCTCCGTTTTCTACAAATACTTTTGACAAGTTACCACGGATGTATTCGATGTCTGCTTTGTTTTCAAATTTCACTACAAATGTACGTCCACCTGTAAACTCCACACTTTGTTTCAATCCTCTTGCGAACAAAGCTCCAACACCTAACAAAGTAACAGAAATTGAGAAAATGTAGAAATATTTTCTTTTTCCAACCCAGTCAAAATGGAAGTTTTGGAACAATCCTTTTGAGTATTTCGTGTTAACTGAAATTGATTTACCTTTTGACATCCAAGCGTGGAATACCAATTTAGAAATGATAATTGCAGAGAACATTGAGGTGAAAATACCGATAATCAATGTTGTTGCAAATGACTCAATTTCACCTGTTCCAAATACTTTCAAAATAATTGCCACCAACATGTGAGTAACGTTCGCATCAATAATAGAAGGTAATGCTCGTTTGAAACCTACATCTACAGAACTTTCTAAATCTAAACCTCTTGCTTGTTCCTCACGGATACGTTCAAAGATCAAGATATTCGCATCGACCGCAGTACCAATTGTCAAGACGATACCAGCAATACCTGCTAAAGTCAATACCGCTCCAAAAGAAGCAAGAGAACCGAAGATTAACAATACATTCACTGCTAAGGCAATGTTTGCAGCTAAACCAGCTTTACCATAGTAGAAGTACATATAAAGCAATACTGCTAAGAATGCAAATCCAAATGAAATCAAACCTGCTTTTGAGTTTTCTTTACCGATTGTTGGACCAACTTTCGTTTGTTCTTTAATTACACATGGTGCAGGAAGTGCTCCACCATTTAATAATCCAGCCAAATCTTTTGCTTCTTCAATGTCAAAGTTTCCAGAAATTTGAGTATTTCCACCTGTAATTGGTTCGTTCACACGTGGTGCAGAATATACAACGTCATCCATCGTAATCGCGACCATGCGTCCTTTGTTATCAGCTGTCATTTCAGCCCATTTGTCAGCACCTTCTGGTGTCATCGAAACATCAACTGTAATTTTCGCAGTTCCTTCATCGAAACCAGTAGAAGCTGTTTTAACATCTTTTCCACCAACACGTGCTTTTCCGTTTTCAGGAATACGAATTGCGTATAATGTATATGCTTTTTCTTTTGATTTCTCAGAAATTTGCTCTAATTCAGCAGACCACATGAATTTCACATCCTCTGGAAATAAAGCCATGATATCTCCACGACTTAAAATTGCATCAACTGCCATTTTGTTTTCTGAAGATACGTAACCCATTGCAAAATCACCAGCAGGTTTTACCAAGTCAGATAATCCTTTTTGAGTTCCACCAAATGATGAAAGTGATTTCGTTTCTTTTGCTTTTTTAGCACTATCCGCTGAATCAGCAACCAACGCCATATCATCAACAATCACTTCTTTTTGGCGTGACATAGCAGCAGCTTGTTGCCATTGACCACCAATTTCACTTGGGAAATATGTTTCATAGAACTGTAGGTTCGCCATAGAAACCATTTTCTTAGCAACTGTTGCCTCATCTTGAACTCCTGGAAGCTCAATGTACAAACGGTTGTTTACTTGATCTCTTTGAATGTTTGGTTGCGCAACACCAAATTGGTTAATACGCTTACTCATAATTTTCTCTACTCCGTCCATAGAAGAAGCAGCAATTTTTTTCAAGAAAGCTTCAACGTCATCATCTGTAGATTTGAAACCTAAACCTTCCATTTCACTTGTTTCAAACAGAGTGACAACTGGAGAATTGTAAATTTCTTTATTCTTTGCAATGAAAATAGCGATGAAATCACCTCCTTTTGAATTGTATTCTTTTACAGCAGCGTCGAAAGGTTTTTTGAATCGAACATCTCTTTCGTTACGAGCGAAGCTTTTCACTAAATCAGGAGTTGAAATCTCTAGAGTTACAGACATACCTCCGACAAGATCAAGTCCAAACGCTAACGATCTCTTTTTTGTTTCACCAAAAGTAGAACCTAGAACTGGATATACAGAAACCTCTGCTTTGTCTTTCAAAATTTGGTTGATAAATGCAGCTTTAGCCAACTCCTCAGCTTCTGGCTGATTAAAGTTAACATACACACCATTCGGAAGTAGCGCACTATCACCTGTTGTTGCAGCTTTCAATTTTAAGTCAGCTACTTTTTCAATTGCCTCTTTCTCTGCCTTCTTTTCAACAGAATTTGAAACAAATGTGAACGAAATTTGATAAACGCAAACTGCAGTTAACAAAATCGTTAAAAACCAAAAAAATCCTTTATTACGCATATTCGTAAAAACGTTAGTTATCAATTAAGCCCGCAAATATAGAATTTACGTTTATTAAAGTCAATAAAGTTGACTAGGTATTTCGCAAGTTTATCAACAAGTGAGAAGAAAAAGTGTGTAGAACGTGTTTTTAACTGTCTATTTGCGGAGTTCCTGAGAAAAAGAAATCAATTTTTCAGCGTATAAATCCCAGGTGTTTTTTGACTTTTCAACATGTATTGCTTGCACAAACTCATCTTTCAAGTTCAAATCAAAGTATTTTTTTATTCCATTTTGCAACAACTCAGCATCTGGTGAATCAACCACAATACCCAAACCGGGTTCTTCAATTTGTGATTTAAATCCACCAACATTTGTAGCGACAATTGGCACATCAAAATGAAATGAAGTTGCCGTAATACCTGATTGTGTTGCCGTTCTATAAGGTAAAACACATAAATCGGCAGCTGAAAAATAAAGATTCACATCCTTATCCTTCACATATTGATTAATAAATAATAATTGATTCTTCTTATTTGAATCGTTGATTTTCTGCTCATAATAATCAAGTTTACTATAAACTTCACCTACAATGATTAATTGATAAGAATCATCCAGTAAATCAAAAGCATCAATCAAAATATCCAATCCTTTGTAATCGCGGATCAAACCAAAAAACAACAAGGTTTTTTTTGATTCATCTATTCCTAGTTGTTGACATGCCATCGAGCGATCTAGCTTTTCTCCGAAGTGATCGTACCATGGATGATTCATTTGAATGAACTTCGCGTTCGGATTGAACTGAAGTAAATCATTTCGAACTGCGTCAGACATCACAACAAATCCATTGTATTTCTTCAAAAAATATCGAATCAGCCATTTGTCAAAAAGTCGTGGTTCATGCGGAATTAGATTATGGATTATCGCAATTTTGTTTGATGTTTGGTTTAATCGTTTGGAAAACAATCCGAGAAAAACACCAAAGAAGGACATCCAAAAATTAGCAATAAAAAGATCAGGCTGACTCTTTTTTATAACTCGGGAAGCAGATAAATAGGTAAATGGATTAAACGTACTTACAATTCTTTCCGCCGGAATTTTATCCGAATCATCATTGCCATCAACATATTGTGTCGTTCCTGGAAACAGAAAATTGGGATACTGTTTTTTAAAAGTAAAGGCTTTAACGGCATGCTCTTTCTCTAATTCACGAAATAAGCGCGCATTAAACTGTGCTATTCCCCCGCGAAATGGATAAAAGGCTGAAAAAATTGAAATCTTCATGTGTTGCAAAAGTACAAATTGCAATCAGTTTATTGTATTCCGTATCCGATACACGAATAAAACAACTCTTTACCTTTTTGAACATTTAGACTATCGAAGTTAGAAATCGTCAAATCTTTGTAGTATTTGCGAACTAGTCCAACTCCTTTAGCATACACTTCAAATTGTCGTTGGTGATCAACCAAGGAATGAAAATCTTCTTGCTCAACAACTAAGGTACTATCAAACATGAAGGAACCAATTGATTTCTCTTGATGAATATCTTCGTAATAGTAATTTGCTTCTGGAAAACTATTATAGGCGTTTGGATTCCATTGTTTGTATAAAGTTGGCGAGAAAACCATTTTGACAATTCGCTGATTTTCTTCCACCAACTCAGCTCGATTTCCTTCTATGATTGTTGTCCAAACATCGGCAAGTATCCAAGGTTCCGAACTGGTATTTCGTTTGTAACGAATGAATTTACGTGCAATTCTTCCTTCATTATCAATAACTGTATCACCAATGTAAGTGCGCAATTGATAAATTAACGTGTCATGTTGAATAGTGGCATCAACATCATGATTAATCTCAACTACATTATAATCAACATAACGACCTGGTGTTAAATCAAAATAATCATAATGAAAAGTAGGCGCTTTCGTATCATCTTTACACGATACGACTATCATTCCTAAAAGGATAATTGTTAAAAAAAATATTCGATTGACTTTCATATATCTAACGAATATACAAAAAAATCTTATTGATTTGGATCAATTCCTTTTTGTTTTAATTCAGCCAGTTTTTTCTCCAATGCCTTTCCCTGAAGCAACTCACCATTGTAATAATAGACTTTTCCAACTTCTTTACCTGCCTCACTGTATGCAAAGCAAAATCCATGCTTTACACCATTTTTGTAACGTTCTTGAATCATTTTTGCTCCATTCGCATGGTATTTTTCCCAAACACCATTTTTCTTTCCCATAACATAGGTACCCTTTTCACGCAACGTACCATTATCAAAATACTGAATCAATTCACCATTCAATTTTCCGTCAGTGTAATTACTCACCTCCATGATTTTCAAACTTTTATCACTTGGATCTTCAGAAACATAATAAACTGTTCGCTTACCGTTTAACAAATCATTTTTATACGTTTCTGCATTGCTCAGTTTTCCACTTGGGCCGTAATTCAACCAAACAGAATCTTTTTTCATATCACGGTAAATTCCGTAACTCATTACTTCACCATTTTCATGATAGAAATAAGCAACAGATCGATTAGAATTCGGATCATGCTTGATGACCGCTTTAACTTTTGATGAAATATAGTAATAGGTAAAAGTTCCGACAGGTTTATCATCTTTGAATTGACCTTTGTATTGATAAACTTTTGTACCAGGATAAATTTTCGACCATGCACCTTGCTTTTTACCTTTTGCATCCGTCAAATTTTGCGCATTAAGCATGCCCACACAAAACGTAACTACTAAAAATAATGTTGCTTTCATTGTATTAACCATTTCGAAAATTCTTCTAAACTTTTTACTGTAAAATCGGCTTCAACATGTATTGGTTCAACCGTTGCTACTCTCACAGTTTTCATGCCAAGATTTTTGCCAAAAACAATGTCAGAGTCTGAATCACCAACCATGATTGATTTAGAGAAATCGATTGATTTGAATTGACGCTGTGCTAAGTATGCCATTCCCGGCTTTGGCTTCCGGAGTTCATTTTTCGCGGAAGCCATTCCAGGTGCGTAGTAACATTTATCAATCCTTCCTCCAACTTTTCCAACTTCACTTTGCATATAAGCATGAATGTCAGAAAGGTTACGCTCAGACATTAAACCTTTTGCAATTCCTTGTTGATTTGTAACCACAAAAACAAATTGAAAAACGGATGAAAACACATGAATGGCTTCTTTAACTCCTGGTAAAAAGTTAAATTCTTCGATTGATGTAACATAACCGCTCATGATGCGCTCATTGATTACACCATCTCTGTCTAAAAACAAGGTCCAAGAAGCATCGATATTCCAATCCTTCGGATTAGCATCAATATTGTTGCTCATTTTCTATTACTTTTTCAATCAGATAGACATTTCTGGTGGACGAATTACGACCAACCAATTCAGCCAAAAATCCTGCTAAGAAAAACTGTGAACCAATAATCATCGCTGTTAATGCAATAAAAAATTCAGTGCGTTGCGCTAATAATTTACCAGAAGTATCGATAAACAATTTGTCAATTCCTAAGTAAAAAGCAAACCCAAATCCAATGATAAACAACAAGGTGCCAATTGCCCCAAAAAAGTGCATTGGTTTCTTGCCAAATTTACCCATAAACACAACTGAAAGTAAATCCAAAGGTCCATTTAGAAAACGACTTAAACCAAATTTCGTAGTTCCATATTTACGCGCTTGATGCTGCACAACCTTCTCACCAATTTTTGAGAAACCTGCAAATTTTGCGAGCGGTGGAATGTAACGGTGCATATCGCCGTATATTTCTATGCTTTTTACAACTGCATTTTTATAGGCTTTCAAACCACAATTGAAATCGTGCAAATAAATTCCCGTTAAACGTCTTGCGGCCCAATTATATAATTTAGTTGGAAGTGTTTTTGTAATTGGATCATAGCGCTTTTTCTTCCAACCCGAAACAACATCAAAATCGTCGTTCATGATCATCTTGTAAAGCTCCGGAATTTCATCAGGTGAATCTTGAAGGTCAGCATCCATCGTAATTACAACATCTCCTTTGGCTGCTTCAAATCCTTTCTGAAGCGCGGCAGATTTACCATAATTACGCTGAAATTTAATTCCTTTTACAAATGGATTTTTCTCATGCAAGCCTTCCACAACACCCCAAGATCCATCCTTACTTCCATCATCAACAAAAACAACTTCGTAAGAGAATCCATTTTCGTTCATCACGCGCTCAATCCAAGCATGCAATTCTGGTAGTGATTCAACTTCGTTATACAACGGTACAACTACGGATATATCGATTTTACTTTCCAACTTCTTAATATATAGTGACAAATATAATCAAAGACTAGCTAAACGGAATTCCAACTCAATTTTTAAGTTAACAGTTAGTCCTTCATAACCTTGTAAACAACATCTCCAATTTTTAAAATGTATATTCCTGAAGTTAAAAAAGCTGTATTAATTTCCTTCTGAGATTTACCTACATTTCCACTCAATATAAGTTGCCCGCCTATTGAATACAGTTCAAATTTTTTATCTTCTTCTACTCCATTCAAATTAAGTTCTTCATTAAACGGATTTGGATAAATCGAAACTTGGCTTTCTTGAATTGTGTTCGTCAGCAACGTGTTTTCATTTGAGATAAAGAAATAATCGATACCTGCTTCAGTAATATTCACATCAGGATTTAAATCGGAAACATTGAATTTTACAGTCATTGAATTTGTTATTGTGATGTAATCTTGCAAACGAATACTTACAGGCTCCCAAAAAGCGAAGTTGCTCATGTTACTCCCTGTTTTACTCAAAGAAACAGAGGTTAATCCATTTGAAACTATTACCTCCAATGTATCATCAGGGCTTGCACCGAAATAACAATAAAACCATTTAACGAAATTTAAATGTGGATCGGTATAACTTGTCAAATCCATCAATGGAGAAGTCAAGCGAGTATCTCCATTATCAATATCATCGTGGTCAGGATTTAACGAAGCTGCATTTCCTGTTACAAATGCTTTATCACTGCAATCATATTCAGCATCTAAAGATGGAGCAGAACCACTATTCGTTGGATTAGGAACTCCTCTTTCCCAAATTCCTGTTGTTGCTGTTCCTGCGACCGTCCAACCAAAATCAAATGTAAATTCATCCATATAACCTGGCTCCATCTCGATGGTCAACACGCCTGTATTTTGGTCAATTAATTGCTCCGTACAATACGTTTTATAGCCCCATTTTCCGGCTACAACCATGTATTGTTGCTGATAATACAACGTTAGGTTCTCTTCCCCTATTCCATTCGTCAAACCATTTTGCTCAATCAAACTCGTTTTAAACGCCAATTGAACATCTGAAATTGGATTCCCACTTACAGCTTCAATAACATTTACAGTTAAAGCATATGGTGGAATTGGAACAAGCTGAATATCTTGGTTCTGCACAACTGACTGAAATAGGTTCAATTGAACAGTTTGAGGGTAATAGCCCACTTTCGAATATTCAACTGTATATACATTTTCACCTAAAATTCCACTTGAGTAATGTCCATTGGAATTAGTATAATCAGACTCGTCATTTCCTATGATATGAACAGCCACTTGATCCAGCGGTTGGTTTGTCGAAGCATCAATCACATTACCTACTAAATACGATGCTTTTTTGTAAGACGGATTCAAAACATAGAGTCCTTCTGTGATATCCGCAGCGACAATTGTTCCTGAAGGAAAAAATGGATAAACACCCCAACATCCGTCAAATCCACTCGTCTGCGTTGGATAGGTATCATATTCACCAACCAAAATAATGCTCTCAGGGTTTGTTATGTCATGAATTGTGATTCCGTCCGAATAGTAACTTGTAATTAAATAATCACCTCTAACATGCGTATTATGTGGAATGACTCCCGTTCCAGGTGAATGTTGTGTTCGATCTACTTCTGAAATTGCGGCAGGATTTTGAATATTGTACGACGTAATGTAAGCACCTGAAACCTCATCTGTTGTGAACACGTAATTTCCGTTTACAGAAGGCCAGATATTATGGGTAAAATTGTTCGGCGTATGTTTAGTTCCGATTAAAAGTGGATTTGATTTATCTGTGACATCTACCAAACTAAAAAAACCATCGTTTATGTGCGCTAAAAACATTGTATCGTTTCGAACAAAGCCGTCGTGTGCGTACCAATTATCAAAGATTCCCAGTTCAATTGGAGCCATTGGATTTGTTTGAACATCCAACATGATCACTCCTCCTTGTCCTCGATTTGCACCGAAAATATAAGCGACACCATTTTCATCCAAAAAGCACGTATGAGCTGATTGCCATTCATTCCCAATCGGACCTGTATAAACCGCTGTTGGCAAAACTGTGGAACCTGGCAAAGGACTTAAATCGATGATCGCCAATCCATCTTCTGCTTCGGTCGTAATGTAGGCATAGTCACCATAAACGCTTGGATCTCGCCAAATTGATGTTGAACCGGGCAACCAAAAAATTTCTATTGGGTTTGTTGGATCTGACAAATCAACGATTGAGGTTCCTTTCGTTGTCCCTACGATCGCATATTCATTCCCAGTTTCATCCACATAACCCCAAACATCGTTCAAATTTGCGTCGTGCAAAGAATGATAATCGAGATGTCCGAGAAGCTCAATATTCGTTTGAGCTTGAATAGAAAATGTAAGAAAAGCAAATAGAAAAACAACAGAGTACTTCATTGAAATCAAATTTCAACGAATATACAAATAACGCTGGCAAATTAAAGAATAAAAATGGCAGCGATTATGAAAATCAAAATGATGACAATGTATTGCCAAACATCAACAAAATAGGGCAAATATTTCTTTAAAGCTTCTTTGAAATCCATGATACAAATATAGAGATTCTGATGAATTGAATACTTTTTTTCGAATCAAGATTTGAAGCCCCTAAAAAAGCTTGAATTTTATTATCTTTGCGTGTCTTAAAATTGAGCTATGGCAAAAGAAGCAATGGTTGAAACCACAGAAGCATTGGATTTTCAAACCTTTAAAACAGAAGTGTTAGCAGATTACCGTTTAGCGTGTATTTCTCGTGAAACATCATTGTTAGGAAGAAAGGAAGTTTTAACTGGAAAAGCCAAGTTTGGTATTTTCGGTGATGGAAAAGAGTTGGCACAAATTGCCTTAGCGAAACAATTTCAAGATGGTGATTTCCGTTCAGGGTATTACCGTGATCAAACCTTGATGATGGCAATTGGACAATTAACTGTTCAACAATATTTCTCTGGTTTGTATGCACATACAGACGAAGTTATTGAGCCACAATCTGCAGGACGTCAAATGGGTGGACACTTTGCAACGCGTAATTTAGATGCCGATGGCAATTGGAAAAACTTGATGGCTCAAAAAAACAGTTCATCTGATATTTCTCCAACTGCTGGACAAATGCCTCGTTTATTAGGATTAGCTCAAGCTTCAAAGGTTTATAGAAATCACCCAACATTGAAAGACCTAGAGCAATTTAAAAAATTCACCAATGGTGGAAATGAAGTTGCTTTTGGTACGATTGGTGACGCTTCAACTTCCGAAGGACCTTTTTGGGAAACAATCAACGCAGCAGGAGTTTTACAAGTTCCGATGGTAATGTCAGTTTGGGACGATGGATTTGGAATTTCTGTACCTCGTGAATTTCAAACGACAAAAGGTAGTATTTCTGAAGCATTAGCAGGAATGCAACGCACAAAAGACAAGCCTGGTTACGAGATTTTTGTAACAAAAGGTTGGGATTATGCTCATTTGTGTGAAACATACGAAAAAGCAGTAAAAATTGCACGTGAAGAACACGTTCCTGTTTTAGTACACGTGAAAGAAGTTAATCAGCCGCAAGGACACTCAACTTCAGGTTCACACGAACGTTACAAATCAGAAGAGCGTTTACAATGGGAAACTGATTTCGACTGTATCAATAAATTCAAAGAGTGGATTTTAAACTTCAACGCAGACGGAAATATCATCGCAACGGCGGAAGAATTAGAAGCAATTCACAAAGAGGCTAAATCAAGTGTTCGCGATTCAAAAAACGAAGCGTGGAAAGCATTCACAACAGATGTTCAAATGGATTTGGCAGAAGCTTTACGTTTGTTAAAAGCTGTGGCAGCTGAAAGTCCAAATGGTGTTTTCATTTCGAAAGAAGTTGAAGCCTTGGAAAAAGCATTTGAACCTGTGCGCAAAGATGTTTTGACAATTGCACGCAAAGTATTGCGTATGGTGCGTGAAGAAAATTCAGCTTCGAAACAAGCGTTGGCTTCATGGATCAAAGGAAGAATTAATGCGAATTTTGACCGCTATAGTTCTTACTTGCACTCACAATCTGAGCTAGCAGCATTGAACATTGAACCAGTTGCTCCAACTTACGATGGTTCGAACACACAAGAAGATGGACGAATCATTTTACGTGAGAATTACAGATATATTTTAGAAAAATACCCAGAAGCATTGGTTTTTGGAGAAGATGCTGGAAAAATTGGTGGTGTAAACCAAACATTGGAAGGCATGCAAGACCAATTTGGACAATTACGTGTTACAGATACAGGAATTCGCGAATGTACAATCATCGGTCAAGGAATTGGAATGGCCATGCGTGGTTTACGTCCAATCGCTGAAATTCAGTACTTGGATTATTTGCTGTATGCCATTCAAGTAATGTCGGATGATTTGTCAACGGTTCAATACCGGACAAAAGGCGGACAAAAAGCACCGTTAATTATCAGTACGCGTGGACACCGTTTGGAAGGAATCTGGCACAGTGGTTCGCCGATGGGAATGATCATTAATGCTGTTCGTGGAATGCATGTTTGTGTTCCTCGCAACATGACAAAAGCAGCAGGATTCTATAATTTATTGATGGAAGCTGACGAACCAGCATTGGTTATTGAGCCATTGAACGGTTACAGAACAAAAGAATTGATGCCAACAAACATTGGTCAATTTAAAGAAGCGCTTGGTGTTCCAGAAATTGTAAAAGAAGGAGCTGATTTAACAATTGTATCGTATGGTTCTACTTTCAATTTATGTGAAGTTGCAGCGAAGCAATTGATGGAAATTGGTGTTGACGTCGAGTTAATCGATGTTCAAACTTTATTGCCTTTCGATATCAATCATTTGATTGCTGAATCGTTGGAGAAAACAAATCGTTTGTTAATTGTTGACGAAGACGTGAGCAGTGGAGCTACAGCGTATATTTTGGATAAAATTTTGGTTGAGCAAAAAGGTTATTACCATTTAGATTCGGCACCAGAGACAATGAGCGCAAAAGATCATCGTCCGGCGTATGGTTCTGATGGTGATTACTTCTCAAAACCAAGCATTGACGATATCGTTGAGAAAGCATACGCAATGATGCACGAAGCAAATCCTTCGAAATTTCCAGCAATGTATTGATGAAAATTCTTTTTACCATATTTCTTTCAACCGCACTATTAGGGAAAAGTTTCTTTTTCTTTGGGTGGGAAGTATGGTATAAGATTGATCAAAATAGAATTGCGCGCGAAAAGTGTGAGAATAAAGCACGACCTAAACTCAAATGTAATGGTAAGTGTTACTTGGCGAAGCAATTGAAAAAATTGGAAGCCGAGCAAAAAAAGAACGATTCTACCGGGAAAAGTAATCCTTACACGTCAAAAGCTGAAACGCAGGTAGCACAATGGAATATTCCAAGCATTTGTTATGAAGGAATACTTTCTTTGCATCGTTCAAAAGCCAATCACTTTTATTCAGATGGACTTTTAAATCCAATTACTTCTTCCATTTTCCATCCTCCTTGTATGGGTTAATGTTTTTATTAAGAGCGTAATCGCTCTATTTATTCATTAACAATCACATACAATGCAAAAAATACTTGCTTTATTGTGTGGTGTAATTACTTGCGTACATGTTTATGCCTGCGATGTATGCGGAGGCGTAAGTGCGAATAGTACAATTGGTTTTGCACCAACGAACGACTTTCATTATTTTGGAATTCGTTCAAATTACAGACGATTTCATAGTCAAACTGAATCGATGATTACAGGAACGATGAATTCTGATGAGTACTTTTTTCAATCAGAATTGATGGGAAAATTTCAAGTGAGCCAACGCTGGCAAATCATTGGAGTTATTCCCTATTCATACGTTTCTCAGAAAGAAAACAGTGTAAAAACACGTAAATCAGGCCTTGGAGATTTGGCGCTGTTGAGTTTTTATTCGCCCTTCATTTCAAAAGATTCAAGTGGATTTATTCGTCAACAATTAAACATTGGGTTCGGAATTAAATTTCCTACGGGTAGTTTTGCTGAAAGTGCGCATACAATGTCGAACATGTATCCTGGAACAGGTGCATTTGATATTACACTTGGTGCAAATTATTTCACACAAACCCGCAGAAATGGCTTCCAATTTGAAGGATCTCAGACCTTTCGACTTGAAAACAAATATGGATATCAATACGGATCTATTTCAACTTTGAATGGGAATTATTTCAGAGTGTTTAAAGCATCACGTTCCGTTTTAAGACCATTTATTGGGATACAAGCGTCCTATTTTGGTAAGGATGCTATCAATCGAATCATTGTGAGTGAAAGTGTAAACCACGGTTTTTCTGTCGGCGGAAAAATTGGATTAAACTATGTGAAATCGAATTGGTTTTTCTCCTTTTCTACGCAATTACCCATTTATCAAAACTTAGGAAATGGAGCTGTTCATCAAAAAGAAGCAGTTCAACTTTCCATTAATTATTTAATTTCTAAAAAATCGAAAAAATGAAAAAATATATTGCCTTCGCAATTCTTGCAATTGCTATTATCTCTTGTAAGAAAGAAGAAGTAGAAGTTACGGCAACTATTACTATTTCTTCACCGTCGGAAAACGACACCATTCCTTTTGGACAAGCTGTTCATTTAACTGGAACAGTAACAGGTTCTGCTGAAATGCATGGATACACCGTATCTTATACAAATGTGACAACTGGATCAACCCTACTTTCTCAAGTTCACGACGTACATGCAGCAAGCTATGCCTTGGATGAAACATGGACAAACAATGTAACTGACACAGCAGTAGTTAAATTGCTAGTTGACGTTGAAAAAGACCATGAAGGAAACATGGAAATGAAAGAGGTAACAGTGGTTTGCTTACCACAATAAATCTTCACAAATAATGAAAACACTCGACCTATGTCGAGTGTTTTTTTTGCATTCTTGCAATCTTGAGAATTCGTAAAGTTTGAAATATTGTCATCTAGGTGACATTCAATGCTGATTGGTTTTGTACTTTTATTGAAAAATAAGTACAATGAATTTCACAGTTTACCAACAGACATTTGATCATATTTTATCAGGAGAAATGACAACAGCTCCTTACAGCGATTCGCATTTTATAGAATACGTAAAACTGAATCATTCTCGTCAAAATCGCTGGATCAAAAAAGGTGTTTTAATCGAGGAAGCAGTTGCAGCTGTTGAAAAAATTCAAAGCAAACAAACATGGGTATTAATTACTGAGCCTTGGTGTGGAGATGCTTCACACAATGTTCCTTTCATTGCGAAATTAGCAGAATTGAATCCATTGATTACCTTAGAAATTCAATTGCGAGATTCCGAAGGTTCTGAAATTGATTCTTATTTAACCAATGGCGGTAAGGCAATTCCTAAATTGATTATTCGCGATGAAAACAAGCAAGATTTACATGTTTGGGGTCCTCGTCCAGCAGAAGCACAAGCTTTGTTTCACAAACTTAAAGAACAAAACTTGACCTTGGAAGAGCAGAAAATTGGGCTGCAGCAATGGTACAATGAAAACAATGGCTTGAATGTACAGAAAGAAATTGCTACGGCGTTGAAGCAAATTAGCTATTAATTACCTTTAAATTAGTATATTCAGCAAGCGAAATGATTTAATTATTATGTTGTTGAATCCACTTGAATGAAGAATAGCGTAAATCGACTTGTCAACTTCGGAGTTAAAACCACTTACCTTCCGTGGGAAATCTATTTAACGAGAAAATTGAATTCCATCGTGTTTTTATCGATGGTGAATATGATTTTTGGCATAACCTTTTTCGTCTCAACGGGTTATTCAATATTTCTAAAGGAATGCATTCTATCACTTGTAATTTTACCATTCGTTCCCCTATTAAATTACTATAAGAATTACGTTTGGGCTTCCTATCTGTTTTTTTGCAGTGCTTTTCTTTTCTTTATTCCATTCAATTTAAAGATGGGTTTAGAATCCTACATGATTCTTTTTTATTTTCCAGTTATTATTAGTTTAGTACAACTACTAGGACGAAAAGAAACATGGAAACATCTTTTAATCATAAGTGTTTTTTGTTTTTTAACGATTATAGTCATCGCACTTGGTTATAAAGACGGCTGTTGGAATTTAAATCTGAGTAAAACAATCTCAAGTAATCTATCTATTTTTAACATAATCGTTTCATTCTCGTCTACAATCGCATTTGCCCTAATTATGGTAATTGAGTCCATTGCACAAGACACTTTGATTAAGAAAATGCTGCATGAAAAAGAAATTTTGTTAGCGGAAGTCTTTCATCGAGTGAAAAACAACATGAATATTGTGACCAGTTTGCTTAATTTAAAGAAAATCACCTCTCAATCACAAGAAACGAAAGATGCATTAGAAGAGTGCCGTAATCGCGTTTTTTCAATGGCCTTGGTGCATCAAAACATATTCAACAACGACTCAATTATAGGTTTAAATTTTAAGAACTATATTATCAATTTAGTTGATGAGATTGCGAACTCATTTGGTAGTAAAGGATCATATGAAATCAACTATGACTTAGAAGAAATACAATTGGACTTAAGTACATCAATTCCATGTGGATTAATCATCAATGAGTTAATCACGAATTCATTTAAATACGCTCAAGTTCCGGGACAGAAATTAAGCATTGACATAGTTTTAAAACATGTAGATAATAAAATTATGTTAAAGGTTCACGATAATGGACCTGGTATTTCGGATAATTTATTTCAGAAAAAAACAACTTTAGGAATGGAATTGATAGAATCATTATCGGAACAAGTAAACGGCGAAAGTCAATTCAAAAATGAAAATGGCGCTTCCTTTGAACTAATTTTTTAAAATTCTGTTCATTTTCTAACATTTCAAAACAATAGTATTATCTTCCCTGTAAGGAAAGTAGTATTTGTATGATTCGTTTTTACAACAAACTTATAAATAATGGTGTCCAACCATTAAATTCTTCTTGGAAAAATGAATTGGCCAAAAAGGTGAATCTTGCAACGATGGTGAGCATCTTGTACATGATTATTGCCACCGTTTTTGTTTATTTCATGCATTACGATGCCTTCTTCTATGAATGCTTGTTCGCTTCAATTCTTCTATTTGGTGTTCTGTTAGTCAATCGAAAAAATGTTATCGCAGCTATATACGTTTATTACATCCTTGACTTCCTATTTTTAATTCCTGTAAATTTAAAAATGGGAATTGATTCATACGTAATTGTCTACTTTTTTCCGCTCATGTTCACATTGATTCAACTCCTCGGTAAAAAAGAAACAATCAAACATCTTATCATTTTGAGTTTATGTTGTCTTATAACTGTTATTATAATTCTTATAGGTTTTCATTTAAATTGGTTGCGAGATCGTCATTCAAGTTCAAATTACGAATTGGTGATTTTTAACATTTTACTATCGATTACCGCTTCAACATTTTACGCCTTACTCATTAGTTTTGATTCAATCAAACAACAATCAATTATCAAAAAGATTCTCCACGAAAAAGAGATTCTTCTTTCAGAAGTGTTCCATCGTGTGAAAAACAACATGAATATCATCACAAGTTTGTTGAATCTCAAAAAAATGACATCGAAAGAAGACGAAACAAAATTAGCCTTAGACGATTGTAAGAACCGCGTTTATTCAATGGCATTGGTGCATGAGAACATTTATTCAAGTGAATCGAATATTGGTTTAAACTTCAAGGAATACATTGAAAACTTAGTTCGAGAAATCGCTTACTCATTTGGAGGTGAAGTTATTTACGAAATTCAATTTGATCTAGAAGATATAAAACTGGACTTGAACACCTCAATTCCATGTGGCTTAATCATCAACGAGCTTATCACAAATTCGTTCAAATATGCTCGTTCAACCGATAAACCTTTGATCATTCAAATTGAACTGAAGAAGCGTAACGAACAGGTCTATCTGCGAATAAAAGACAATGGGCCGGGCATACCAGAGGAATTGCTTACTTCAGCTAATTCATTTGGTTTAGAATTAATTCAAGGGCTTTCAGAACAAATAAATGGCGAAATGAACATTACTTCTGAAAATGGCTTTCAGTATGAACTTTCATTCAACTAAAAAAGGGACCTTCTCAGATCCCTTTTCCTAAAAGTATTTTGTTTTATTACAGTGAAATGTATCCACCAGCTAATAAACCTACCACACACACTGCAAGTACAATGTAGTGTAAAATAGAAGGTTTTAACGTTTGTACATTCTCAGTATCTTCAGAAGACAATGCTGTCATGATGAAACGCAAATAGTAGTAAATACCAATTCCAGAAGTGATGATGGCGATAATTACCAAAATCGGATACATTGCAAAAGCACTTGAGAACACCATGTATTTACCAAAGAATCCAGCCAATGGCGGAACACCTGCTATTGAAAGCGTTGCTAATACCAATACAAAGCCAATAAATGGATTTTTTCTTCCAATTCCTTTATAGGCTTCAATATCATCACTTTCATTGTCTAGAACCAAGGAAACCACGATTAAAGCAATAATTGCGAAACCATAACCTACTAGGTAGATAAATAAGTTTTGTTGACTTTGTGTATCTTGGTTGATGATCGCCAAAAGTGCATATCCAGCATTCGCGATACTCGAGTATGCTAATAAACGTTTAAATTTCGTTTGACGCAATGCTGAAAGGTTTCCAACAAGAACAGTTAGAATTATGATTCCAGCCAAGGCTCCACCCCAAACAGCGTTTGCATCTGCAAAAGCAATTGTGAACAATTTCCAAAAAGCGAATAAACCAGCTAATTTAACCACAGCAGCCATAAATCCTGTAACAATGTTAGGCGCACCACCATAAACATCTGGTGACCAGAAATGGAAAGGAGCAGCACCAACTTTGAATAAGAACGAAGCCATCATCATTAAAATTCCGACATTTAATAAAGCTCCTTGTGCAGTTCCTAAACTAATTGCTGCTTGAATTTCAGCTAATTTGAATGAACCTGTTGCACCGTAAACCCATGCCATACCAAATAACAAAACACCCGTTGCAAATGAACCTGTAAAGAAGTATTTCAACGATGCTTCAGTTGAAAGAATATCGCGTTTTTTACTTCCTGCCATTACGTAGATTGGAATTGATAAAATTTCCAAACCTAGGAAGAACATAAACATATCCGTGAAAGCTGTCATACACAATGCTCCAACAGTTGAGAACAACAATAATGAAATGTACTCACCTGTGTGCTCTGCTTCTTTTCTGAAATGACTGTAACCACCAACAATAACCAGTAAAGCAAAAGACATAGCTAAAACCGAGTATTTAATTGCATTGTGATCAAACAACAATCCTTCATACTTTACTAAGGTGTATGGATGCGACCATTGGCAAACCATTAAACCGATTGCAACAGATAAACCAGTAACAGCAGTTGCTAATACTAATGCAGGCTTTTTAGCCATTGCAATAAACATGGAAATCAATCCTGTAACGAAAACTACAATTAACGCGTCCATATTAAGGTACAAGTGTATTTGAAGCTTGCATAGAACTGAATAAATTATCCAAGCTTGGTCCAACAAAATCTATAACAACTTGAGGATACACCCCAAGAACAACAATTATTACCGAAATAATAAAGAAAGCTAACATTTCATTCCATGTTAAATCTTTGAATCCTTCAATTTTTGGACTTCCGTACATACTCAACTGATAAGCACGTAAAGTATAAACTGCACCAAAAACAAGGGTTGTTCCAGCAACTAATCCAACAATCCAGTTATATCCATACAAGCCTTTCAACAATAAGAACTCACCAATGAATCCTGATGTGAATGGAACTGAAACTGAAGCGAATCCAATTACTGCAAACCAGAACGCAAACTTCGGAGCTAATTTTGCAACTCCACCCATTTGAGAAAACTCACGTGTGTTTAAACGATTCTCCAAAATTCCAGCTGCTAAGAACAAACCAACTGCCACCAATGAGTGATTGATGATTTGAATAAAAGAAGCAGTCAATGAATCTTTTGTAAACAACATAATTCCCGCAGCAATTAATCCAACGTGTGAAATAGATGCGAATGCAAAAACACGTTTGATATCTGATTGCTTAATCGCGATGATTGCCGCATAAACTATTCCGATTAACCCCAAAGTAATTACTAAACATGTCATTTCACTTTTCGCTTCAGGCGCCAAAGGCAACATCCAACGAATCATTCCGAACAAGGCCATTTTCAACATCAAACCAGAAAGTAACATAGTTCCAGCCATTGGTGAAACTGTATAGGTTGACGGTTGCCAAGTATGGAAAGGGAACAAAGGAATTTTAATCGCAAATGCTAAGAAGAATCCGCCCATTACCCAAAATGCCGCTTTCGCTGATAAAGTTACTGCAACTAAACTGGCATGTGAGAAATCTGTTGCGTACGTTCCCAACGCCATCAATGACAATAACATTGCCAAGGAACCTACAAATGTATAAATGAAGAATTTCACTAACACTTGTTTACGTTCCGGTGCTCCGTACCACCATGAAATCAAGAAAATTGGAATCAATGTTAACTCCCAGAAAATGTAGAACATAATTCCATCCATCGCTGTGAACACACCAATTAAACCAAATTGCATCAACAACACCATTGCATTGAACGAACGCTCATTCGCAATTTTTTGATTTAAGTTCGCTAGTAAAATGATTGTCACCATGACATTCGTAAGAATCACCATCAGTAATCCCATGCCATCGTAGCCCATTTTAAACGTCAACCCAAACGAAGTAATGTAGTTTGGATCTACTAAGCTTACTGTTGCTTCAGGAGCAAACGAAATCGCGTGAACGATCGTTACAACCAACGAAGCTACGGCTCCTAAAAGTCCAACATAACGCACCACATTTTTAGGGGCGAATGCTGCAACTAGAGCAAATATTAACGGTATAACAAATAGTTCCAAAACTTAAAATTTAATTAAATAATACACTACCAAACCGATGATTCCAACAACCATCCACAAAATATAGCTTGACACAACACCTGTTTGCCATTTTCTAACAACATCTCCAGATTTTCCAATTAATCCAGTGAAACCAGTGATTGACTTATTCAAAATGAACATTTCAATAAACTGATGTGATTTAACTGAAATCCATTCAACTGGCACAACGAACAATGCGTTGTAAATTTCATCGAAATACAATTTCTTGTTGGACAACAATTCCCATCCTTTTAATTCTTCATCTGCTTTTGCAACACTGTTTTTCTTCACGTATACTACAAATGTTCCGAACAAAATAATCAAAGTCATCAAAACTGCTCCACCCATTAATAACATCGCTTGGCTGTTTGACAAATGATGTGTTTCAATCAATTCCAAACCACGTGTGTTATGCTCCAAGAAATGAGACATCCAATGTGTTCCTTTGCT
>JBDLVK010000016.1:0-15762 GCA_039804825.1 Bacteroidota bacterium | reverse complement strand
ATCAAAATCGCTGCTAAAAACGTTGTACGTTTCAAAGCTGGTGCTGAACTTTCTGGAAAAGTTAACTAATCCACTTTCTGTAAAGAAATTAAAAAGGAGAATCGGAAGGTTCTCCTTTTTTTTGTGAATTATAATTCACCAACTCTATTTGAATTTGCTTATTAGATTGCATATTATATTTCCTACTTTTGTCAAATGCATTCTGAAGATTTAGCCGTTTTAGCGGAATTATACGATATTATTACACCAAGTAAACGTGAAATGTTTGATCGAATCGCAGCTGATCGAACCAATTACATTACGGTTGCACTGGAAAATGTCTATCAAGAACACAACGCTTCGGCAGTATTGCGCTCTTGCGATTGTTTCGGGATTCAGAATTTGCATGTCATTGAAAAAGACAATCAATACAAAGTGCAACGCGATATAGCTCTTGGTGCAGGACGTTGGGTTGACATGTATAACTATGACCGTGGAACACAACCAGAGATTGATTGTATTAACGCATTGAAAGAAAAAGGCTATCGTATAATTGCTACAACACCGCACACAAACGATGTTACAATCAATGATTTAAACCTAGATAGTCCAATGGCCTTTATTTTTGGAACGGAACGACGTGGAATTTCTTCTGAGGTAATGGAACTGGCAGATGAATTCGTTAAAATCCCAATGTATGGTTTTACTGAGAGTTTCAACATTTCAGTCTCAGCGGCAATCACACTGAATGTAGTAAGAGAACGTTTGGAAAACAGCACTATTGATTGGAAATTCACACCTGAAGAACAAACAAAATTGAAGCTAAAATGGTGCCGGAAAATCTTGCGTGGCGGGCAAGAACTAGAAGATGAAATTAGACGTCGTTTATTTAAAAAAGAATAATTATATTTGCCTGACGATCAAGGTTACTATTAAAAAAATTAGACTATTATGGGAAGAGGAGATAAAAAAACAGCGAAGGGGAAAAGAGCGATGGGTTCATACGGGAACACACGTAAAAGAAAAACAACTGCAACTGTTAAACCATCTGTAAAAAAAGCAACTGTTAAAGCGGAAGCACCAGCAGAGAAAAAAACAGTAGCAAAAAAAGCTGCAGCTCCGAAAGTAGCCGCTGAGAAAAAACCAGCAGTGAAAAAAGCAACAACCGCAAAAAAAACGACTAAGAAGTCTGAAGAATAAATTTAAAACCCCGAGTATTCGGGGTTTTTTTTTAACCGATTTTTTGTAAAAAAGAAACATCTTTTCTACCATTAAATCTTTTATTTTTTTCACATTTGTAAAGTATTTTAAACGACGATAAACAATAGCAATCATGAAACACAATTTCGGAGCAGGTCCTTGTATTTTACCACAAGAAGTTTTCAAACAAGCAGCTGATGCTGTCTTAGATTTTAATGGTCTTTCAATCCTAGAAGTTTCTCACCGTCACAAAGATTTCGTTGCAGTTATGGACGAAGCATGTGATTTAGTGAAAAAAGCACTTAACGTACCAGCTGGTTATTCTGTCGTTTATTTACAAGGTGGTGCAACACTTGGCTTTACAATCGCTGCTTTGAACATGATGCGCGATACCAAAAAAGCAGGTTACATCAATACAGGAACTTGGGCTTCTGGAGCAATCAAAGAAGCGAAAAAAGTTGGCGTTGACGTAAATGTATTCGCTTCATCAGAAGATAAAAATTTCTCGTACATCCCTAAAGATTTTGTTGTTCCAACGGACGTGGATTACATTCACTTCACTTCTAACAATACAATCTACGGAACTCAATTCCATAATTTCCCGAAAACAGATTTGCCATTGGTTTGTGATATGTCGTCAGATATTTTCTCAAAAGAAATCAATGTAGCTGACTTTGATCTAATTTACGCAGGAGCGCAAAAAAATCTTGGACCAGCAGGCGCAACGTTGTATATCGTTAAAGATGAAATTCTTGGTAAATCAACTTCACCCTTCATGCCTACTTACATGGACCTGAAACAACAAGTTGAAAAAGAATCAATGTTGAATACACCTCCTGTTTTCTCAGTTTATGTTGCCATGTTGAACTTACGCAACCTATTGGAAAATGGCGGTGTAAAAGCGATGGAAGCTAAAAACATTGCCAAAGGAAACTTGTTGTACAACGAATTAGATGCAAATCCACTTTTCAACGCGACAGTTGCGAAAGAAGATCGCTCAAACATGAACGTAACATTTACATTAACGAACGAAGCACACCAAGAAGCATTTGATAAACTATGGAAAGATGCTGGAATCGTTGGTTTACCTGGACATCGTTCAACTGGTGGTTACCGCGCCTCAATGTACAACGCATTACCATTGGAAAGCGTACAAGTATTGGTTGACGTATTGAAAGAATTTACGCGAACAAACGGTTAATCGAATTAAGAATCCCGAATAATTAAGGAATGAAAATATTAGCAAACGACGGAATTTCCGACTTAGGAAAAAAATTACTTGAAGAGGCTGGTTTTACAGTAATTACTGAGAAAGTTGCTCAAGAAGAATTAGCAAATGCTGTGAATGAACAAGGAATCGAAATGATTTTGGTTCGCAGTGCAACAACAGTTCGCAAAGAAGTGATTGACGCTTGTCCAAATTTGAAATTGATCGGTCGTGGCGGTGTTGGTATGGATAATATCGATGTTGCTTACGCTCGTGAGAAAGGAATTACAGTAATCAATACTCCTGCTTCTTCTTCTCAATCAGTTGCAGAATTAGTAATGGGACATTTGTTCGCGATTTCAAGAGGTTTACACGATTCATACAAAAACATGGAATCGGGTGATTTTTCAGCTTTGAAGAAAAAATACGCGAAAGGTGTTGAGTTGAGAGGAAAAACGCTTGGAATTATCGGTTTTGGTCGTATCGGACAAAGTTTAGCTTCTTACGCTTTAGGCTGCGGAATGAATGTTATCGCTGTTGATCGCACTGGGAATCCAATAAACATCAATGTTCCAATTGGAAATGGACACGAAGCAAACATATCAATTACACCAAGTAACGATTTACACAGTGTTTTAGGTCAGTTAGACTACATTTCAATTCACGTTCCGAAACAAGCTGACGGAAGTGCTGTAATCGCAGCAAAAGAGTTCGCAATGATGAAAAAAGGCGTACGAATTGCAAATGCAGCGCGTGGTGGCGTCATCAATGAAGATGATTTATTGGAAGCATTGGCATCTGGACAAGTTGCAGCTATTGCATTGGACGTTTTTGAAAACGAACCAAATCCACGTAAAGATTTATTGAATCATAATGCAATTGCTTGTACTCCACACATTGGAGCAGCAACATTAGAAGCACAAGATCGCATCGGTGAAGAACTTGCAAGCTTGATTATCGGGCAGTTCGCCGTAAAAAACTAAAAACTAATTCAACCCTGTAGCATGAGGATAGCCTCGACTACAGGGTTTCGTATGTAAAAGCCATGACTAAAATTGCACCCTTCAAAGCGCTGCGACCAGTTCGCGACAAAGTACATCTTGTTGCTACGCGTCCCTATTATTCTTACAAAAAGAATGTATTAAAAGCGAAATTAGAAGACAATCCATTCACATTCTTGCGAATTATCAATCCAGAATTTGGTACAACCGTGAAAACGAAACCCAATTCAGTTGAGCGTTTCAATTTGGTGAGCGAAAAATACGCTGAATTCATTGAAGAAGGCATTTTGATTAAAGATCAAGAAGCACATTTGTATGTTTATCGTCAAACAAAAGATGGACATGAATTCACTGGAATTGTAGCAGGTGCAAGTGTTCAGGAATACGAAGACGATTTTATCAAAAAGCATGAGGCAACGTTGACTTCTCGCGAGGCAATGTTTACGAATTACTTGGATATTGTTGGTTACAATGCTGAACCAGTACTTCTATCCTATCCGCACGAACAAGCAATTGACGATTTATTGGTGAAATACACCGCTGCTCGTCCTGAATATGAATTCACAACAACCGATCGCATCAAGCATGAATTGTGGGTTTTATCCGTTGAAGATTCTGCTTCAATGATCAAAGCCTTTGAAAAATTGCCAGCTGCGTACATTGCTGACGGACATCACCGTTCTGCTTCATCAGCAGGATTGAAAAAACACCGCCAATCAAAAGGAACATCTCAATTTCCGAATGAAGATTATTTCTTGGCCTATTTCATTGACGAAAACAAACTAAAAATACTAGAATTCAACCGTTTAGTTAAAACACTCAATAATTTAACGAAAGACGAATTCCTTAAAAAACTAGAAGAAGCATTTGTGATTTCTGCCTTAACAGGTTCTGCTAAACCAAGTCACGAACACCAAATGACGATGTGCTTGGAAGGAAAATGGTTTGAATTGAATTGTAAACCGAGCATTATCGACGAGAATCATCCTGTTAAATGTTTAGACGCTGAAATTCTAACGCAAGCAGTTCTTACACCAATTCTTGGTATTCACGACCTTAAAACGGATGAAAACATCGAATTCATAAGCGGTGCAGAAACAATTGAATCCTTTGAAGACAAAATCGTAAAAGGTAAATTTAAGGTAGGATTTGTTTTGTATCCAGCCTCCATGGATCAAGTGAAAAAAGTGGCAGATGCTCAATTAATTATGCCGCCAAAATCAACATGGGTGGAACCTAAAATGCGCAGTGGATTAACAATTTACAATATCAACGAATAATGATTGCAGATCAATTAAATGCGGTTTTAAAAACCATTACTGATGATGCAACCTTGATTGCAGTTTCCAAAACTAAGCCTGTTAGTGCAATTCAAGAAGCATACGAAGCTGGACAACGCCATTTTGGTGAGAACAAAGTGCAGGAAATGGAACTGAAATTCGAGGCATTGCCAAAAGACATTCATTGGCACATGATTGGTCACCTACAAACAAACAAAGTCAAGTATATTGCGCCATTCGTTCATTTAATTCATTCGGTTGATAGTTTAAAATTGTTGCAAGAAATTAATAAGCAAGGAGAAAAAAACGAACGTATCATCAAGTGTTTGTTGCAATTTCATATTGCGCAAGAAGAAACTAAATTCGGTTTATCATTAAGTGAGGCAGTTGAACTTTTGAACTCGAATGAATACGCTGAAATGAAGAACATTGAAATCGTTGGCGTGATGGGAATGGCTTCTTTAACGGAGGACCAAAACCAAATTCACGATGAATTTCATTTCTTAAAATCACTTTTCGACGGACTTAAAAGCGGCTATTTTGCAGAACAAGCATCCTTCAAAGAAATATCAATGGGCATGAGTGGTGATTACAAAATTGCCTTGCTAGAAGGAAGTACAATGGTGCGCGTTGGAAGTTCAATTTTTGGTTCAAGATGAAACATCTAACTATATTATTATCATTATTTTACATAAATTCATTTAACGCTCAAACGGATGAAGATTCGTTGATTGAATTACGCATAGTTCGAATGGGTGAAATGATTGATTCAAGCTCACACATTCTCAACGCAGAGGAGCAAAAATCGTTTGAAGGCTTGCAATTTTTCAAAGTTGATTCATCATTTAGAGTTACTGCAAAGTTCACCAAAGAAGTTGGGAAAAAATTCGAAATGCCTACCTCAACAGAACGCAAACCAATTTATCGTCAGTTTGGATTTATTGAGTTTTCCCTGGAAGGAAAAGCTAGTAAATTGTATGTATACCAAAACATGGCTTTGCGCCACAAAAAGGAATACAAGGATTACTTGTTCATTCCTTTTCGTGATGCAACGAATGGCAACGAAACGTATGGCGGTGGACGCTATCTAGATTTTAAGAAAACAACAAATACTGAAGTTGTTGTTGATTTTAACACGGTTTATAATCCATATTGTGTATATTCGCATAGGTACTCATGTCCAATTCCCCCGGCTGAAAACACCTTAACAGTTCCAATTCATGCTGGTGAAAAAGTGCCAGTAGGATATTCTCAGGACCACTAAAATGCGAATATGAAAACAAAAAAAGATATAGTAGAAAACTGGTTGCCACGTTACACCGGTGAAGAATTAGAAAATTTCGGTGAATACATATTGTTGTGCAATTTCCACAATTATGTTGACAAATTTGCAGAAATGCACGGTGTTGAAATAGTTGGAAAAGGCAGACCAATGCAATGTGCAACAGCAAATGGAATTTCCATCATTAACTTTGGAATGGGAAGTGCTTCTGCAGCGACTTGTATGGATTTACTTTCAGCCATCAAACCAAAAGCTGTCTTGTTTTTAGGAAAATGTGGCGGATTAAAGCGTAAAAACGAAGTTGGTGATTTAGTTTTGCCAATTGCAGCCATTCGAGGAGAAGGAACCAGCAACGATTATTTCCCACCTGAAGTTCCTGCTCTACCCGCTTTCGCCCTTCAAAAAGCGATTTCAACGACAATTCGCGATTTTAACGAAGATTATTGGACTGGAACGGTTTACACCACCAACCGACGCGTTTGGGAGCACGACGAAGAGTTTAAAGGTTATTTACAGAAAGTTCGCGCCATGGCCATCGACATGGAAACAGCAACTATTTTCACGGTTGGATTCGCAAATAACATTCCTACAGGCGCATTGTTGTTGGTTTCAGATCAACCAATGGTACCAGAAGGCGTAAAAACAGAAAAAAGCGATACGGTTGTGACATCAAAATTTGTTGATAATCACCTAAAAATCGGTATTGAATCACTGAAACAGTTGATTAATAATCGAAATACAGTGAAGCATTTGAGGTTTTAAAAACCTAACTTAATTCAAGTTCAAATTATTAATCATTTCTTTATCAATTGTATGTTCTGATCTAATAACAATAAAGTATATACTTTTTTTCTTTTTATAAACGATAAATAGGGTTCTTTTTCTATCAAATTCATTTTTAAGTTTTATTTGCAAACCTTTTTGGTTGTATAAATTAATTGAATTGATGTCACCAAAAACACATTTATAATTTAATGAATTATACTTGTGTATTATTGTGTCTACTAGATCTAACTTAATTTTTAATCCGGTTCTAAATTGAACATTTCTTTTTGTAACCGTTTCAAGTGGTGAACCACTATACAAAATAATCTGTTCGTCCAGAGGAATGTTATCATCTGTATAACATTTTTCAATATCGATTTTTCGAATATCAATTTCATTGTGATTTTCAAATTCCCAAACATCAATAATCGCACCTGCTGTGAAATTTTTTATATCAGTTTTATACGCAAAAGAAGTTAAGGTATTTTGATAGCCTACCCAACTACCTCCTGTAGTATCAATATCTTTTAAAAACGATTCTTTGAATATCCAGGTATAATTCTTAAACCTTTTCAAATCAAGCGTATACCCATACATTTTATTTTGATAAATCAGATAAGCGATAGTCGAAATCAAAATTACTGTTCCAACAATTACGTAGGTTTTTAATATTCTCATGTGATTTATCCGATTGAAGTTTAATTGAAAAAGTAAATCAAATATAGTTATTGTTGTATTAAATGAAAGCTCAAGTCAAAATTCAACATCAAATTGGCAAATAAAAAAGTCAATTTCTTTCTAGACATTTATCAAATGTACACCGAAACACGGTGAAGCATTTACGCTTCTAAGCGCGTTTTAAAATCCTTCCCTGTCGGACTTTCGAAAATCGTAAGTTCAAACAAGGGAATCATGGCGAAAATGTGATCAAAGATATCTGCAAGCACCAATTCATGTTGATCCCAGACTTTTGTTTTCGTGAAACAATACACTTCCATTGGAACACCTTTATCTGATGATTCTAACTGACGAACCAACAATTGCATCGATTGATTGATTTCTGGATGGTGTTTTAAGTAATATTCAATGTAACGGCGAAACAAACCAATATTCGTCTGTTTGCGCGCATTTATCGCCTGTTCACCTACAAATCCGTTCTTCAGATTATATGCCTGAATTTCAGTTTCGCGTTCTTGAATAAAGTCGGTCAATATTTTGATTTTACCCAATTGCTGAATCAACTCTTCTGAAGCAAAATGAATCGAATCGATTTGAATGTAAACCGAACGTTTAATGCGTCTTCCCTCCGATTCTTGCATTCCGCGCCAATTTCGAAACGAATCTGAAATGAATGAATAGGTCGGAATTGTTGTAATCGTTTTATCGAAGTTGCGCACTTTTACAGTTGCCAAGTTAATTTCTTCCACTTCTCCATCTGCGCCAAATTTCTCCATTGTCACCCAATCACCTATGCGAATCATATCGTTTACGGACAACTGAATACTTCCAACGAAACCTAGAATTGTATCCTTGAAAACCAACAACAAAATCGCTGAAACAGCTCCTAAAGACGTTAAAAAGAAAACTGGTGATTTACTTGTGACCACTGAAAGCATGATAATCAAGAAAATCCCAGAAACGACTATCTTTCCTACTTGGAAATACGATTGAATTGGTTTATCCGAATACACATCTTTCTCCTTGATAATATCACGAAAGGCATTCAATCCGCGGTTAATAGAAACCATTACCGCAAACAAAATCAACACAGAGACTAATTTCGAAAGTCCACCATGCATGTATGGAAATTGATAAAAAACAATCGACAGGAAATAATCCATGAACATCAAGGGAACTAAATGCGCTAGTGATCGAAAGACTTTATTCTTCACCAAATGATCGTCTAAACTACTTTTTGAGCGATCAACTAAGGCATAAAGTACTTTGATTAAAATAACACGAGAAATGTACCAAATAGCCAAGGAAAAAGCGACCAAGACAGCAAACATACCAATCGCCCAATAAATTGCTTGTTCTTCGTATTTGGCTTGATTAAAAATCGATGTTCCATAGAAACTACGGATCCACTGAATGATGGCTTCTTTCATAATTTGTTACTTTCGTACAAAATTACCATAATTGAGCAAACTGCGAATACATATCATGGGTTGGATTACCTTACTTGTTTTTCCAATTCCCGCATTTTTAGTCATGTATTTTGTAAAAGATGTAGATGCTTTTGAATTACTTCAACTCGATCGTTTTAAAACCATTCCGATTGCGTATGGACTTGAGTTTGGCGTTTTGTATGCTTTTTTAGCTATGTTCATGTTGAAAGCGCCCGTTTTTGAGCGACTTCCATTAAAAATCGACCAACTGGTCAAGGGATTAAAACTAAATTACTTCGATGCCATCTTTCTTTCACTTTGTGCAGGAATTGGTGAAGAATTATTATTTCGAGCAGGATTACAAACTTTTACTGGAGTTTGGTTCACATCCTTTATTTTCGTTGCGATTCACGGTTATTTCAGCATTAAAAATCTTGAAATGAACTATTACGGTTTATTGGTCTTTCCATTTATTTTATCGCTTTCTTTGGGCTTCGAACATTTTGGATTGTGGTTTAGTATTTCAGCTCATTTTGCGTATGATGCCGTTCTATTTTTAGAAATGCGCAGTGAAAGTAAGAAATCTTGATTTCACTTGAAAATCATCATTTTTGAATGATTGTAAGACGATTCGTGTGTAAAACCAACAAACAAGTTGGCAGCACACATTGCATATCGATTTCCAAAATTTCGAGTCGACGTAAATTACAAAAGCTCTCAGGAACTTCTACCAATTGACCTGCATTGTGCAGGTATACTTCCTTCAATCCTTTTATTAAACCTAAGCTTTCAGGTATTACATGTAAATTATTGCGATTCAAATAGATGAATTTCAATTTTTGACAATTTCCAATAGTTGAAGGAAGACTATCCAACCAATTATAATTGACTTGTAGATTTTCTAAATTCGATAGATTTCCAATCGTTTCAGGAAGAGAATGGAGTTCATTTTGATTTAATTGCAGCCACTTCAAACTATCCAATTCACCGATTTCGTCTGGCAAACTATCAATTTCATTGTATTGAAGTGATAATACTTCCAGCTTTTTCAATTGACCAATTTCAGGTGGTAAGATTTTTAAATTGTTTTTTCCGACGTATAGTTTCTTTAACTCTGTGAGCTCACCTATTCGTGCAGGTAATGAATCTAGATGATTACCATATAAATGTAATTCTGTAACATTCTCTGCTAGAAACACACTTTCTGGAATTTCGGTCAATCCTTGGCGTTCCAATTTTATCACATTTCCTTTTTTCTCAAGCAACCTTGGCGACAAACAACTCGTCAATGAAGCAGTTAAAACGGTTAGAAAGAAAAGAAGCGTGCGTTTCATAGTGGAAATTTACACATTTGTTTTTCACTAAAAATGTTAATAGTCGAAGAATTTAACCTTTTTACATTAAATTCGCATGAATACAAATCGGCACGTTGTTTGCCAAAACCGAATGAACAATTAAAAAACAGAACTATGAAAATGTTAAATGCAGTATTGTTAGGAGCAGCTTTAATCATTGGAGCAACTACAGCAACAGCACAAGATCAAGGAAAAGCAAAAAAGACGCCTATTGAACGCGCTGAAATGCACACAAACAGAATGGCGAAAGAATTAAGTTTAACAGAAGAGCAAAAAGCGAAAGTTCTTGAATTAAACATCGGTATTGCGCAAAAGAATGATGCTATTCGTAATGATGTTAATATGACTCCAGAGTTGAAAAAAGAATCGTTGAAAGGCAATCAAGATGCACGAGACATCCATATGAAATCAATTCTTACTGAAGCTCAATATAAAGTATACGAAGCGAAAAAAGCAGAAATGCAAGCAAAGAAAGAGTTGAAAAAAGAAGAAATTAAAAAGAATAAAAAAGCGAAAAAAGAAACTGTTGCGCCAGCGACAGAAGAATTGGAAGAGCTTTAAGACTCGCTACTCATAAAAAAAATCCCGTTCAGAAATGTTCGGGATTTTTTTATTTATTTAAGTTTCTCTGCGAAGACTGATCTGAATTTTTCCACTTTCGGTCGCACAATCGATTGACAATAAGCATTTCCTGGATTCAATTCAAAATAATTGTGGTGATATTCTTCCGCTCTAAAAAAGTTATTTAATGGGGTAATTTTTGTTACAATTGGTTTATCCCACACTTTCTCTTCACTCAATTTATTCAAATAATGTTCGGCAATCCCTTTTTGAATGTCATCATGGTAAAAAATTTCTGAGCGGTATTGTGTTCCAATATCGTTTCCTTGACGGTTCAACTGCGTCGGATCATGCACAAACCAAAAAACCTCAAGAATCTCTTCAAACGAAATCTGCTCATCATCAAATACAACGCGTGCCACTTCTGCATGGCCAGTTGTACCTTCGCATACTTGTTTGTACGTTGGATCTTGTACTTGTCCACCGGCATAACCTGGATAAACATCAATTACTCCTTTCATATCCTTGTAACAGGCTTCAATGCACCAAAAACATCCTGCTCCTAACGTTGCTTCTTTTACCATTTTCTCAAGTTTTATCAAATTTAATGACAATTTTGGAAAGAAAATGTTCAAAAAGAAGAGCTTTTCAACCTTTCGGAGTACTTTTGCACCATGTTTAGGAATTATAGCAAGAATTTTTGGGTATTGGCTTTTTCGATGTTCCTATTCATGACAAGTTTCAACCTTGTTATTCCAGAATTAAATAATTTCATTACTGATTTAGGCGGTGAAGAATACAAAGGATTGATTATTTCCATTTTCACTATTTCAGCAGGATTATCAAGGCCTTTTTCAGGAAAACTTGCAGATACAATTGGACGAAAATCAGTCATGCTCATCGGAATCGGTGTTTGTTTTATCGTTTCATTGCTTTATCCATTATCCTTTTCCGTTTGGTTCTTCCTCTTATTACGCTTCTTTCATGGCTTTAGTGCTGGATTTAATCCAACTGGAGCAACAGCACTTGTTACCGATATTTTACCCGAAGATCGTCGAGGAATGGGAATGGGAATTTGGGGAACGTTTGTTTCTTTGGGGATTGGAGTTGGAAATGTTACAGGATCCTATATCTGTAAAGAAATTGGAATCAACAATTTATTCATGATTGCCGCAGGAACAGCTGTAATATCTGGAATTTTAGTCATGTATGTTCAAGAAACTCTTGAAAACAAAATTCGATTTGAGCCAGCATTACTAAAAATCGAAGCGAAAGATATCATTGAACCATCCGTTTTACCTTCGGCAATAGTCATGTTTTTAACAGCAACTTGTTCTGGAATTATTTTCGTTATAACACCTGATATGTCTGGATATTTAGGCTCTGACAATAAAGGTTTATTTTTTGGGTATTATGTCGTTTCAACTATTTTAGTACGTTTATTTTCAGCACGTTTATCCGATAAAATTGGACGAAGAAAAACTTTAATCATCGGATTTACATTGCTTTTGGTGAGCATGTTGCTGATTGGATTCTCACGTGATTTAACCTCATACATCACAGCTGCCGTTATCTTCGGATTTGCAACGGGTGTTAGTAGTCCTACCCTTTTCGCTTGGACTGCAGATCTGTCACATCAAGATCGTCGCGGAGTTGGCGCAGGAACGATGTTTATTGCTTTAGAAGCTGGAATCATGGTTGGTTCAGCCTCCACCTATTTAACGTATCACAACACGCTTAATTCTGTTCCGCTGCCTTTTATCACTGGCGCATTCATGGCCTTAGCGTCAATTGTTTACTTGATTTGGCATTTGAAGTTTAGACAATCGAATACCTAAAGGATTTGTGATTCACTATTCGTGATTTGTGATTCGTAATTCATTATTTGTGATTTGTGATTTGTGGGAACATTACAACTATACAAATTTGCAAATTAGTAAATTTGCAAATTACCTTCGGTGCTGCCTTCGGCGGTAACAATCTTACTTAAAACTCCCAATTTCATTGACCTACAGAAGTAAATTTAAAAGAATGAATCTTCGAATCCTCAAATCTTCGAAACATTCAATCATTCAATCATTCAATCATCCTCCCTACTCAGCCACTTTCAAATATCGCTTCACCAAGTAATGTCCCAAATAAATCATTGGCGTCAACAAAATAGCAATTATAAGTTTTAAGAAATAGTTTGTTGGGGCGATTTCTAAGAATTGATCAAAACTCAATGCTCCTGGCAATACAAAACCGATGTATAACACGACAATCGTATCAACCATCTGAGAAATAACCGTACTTCCAGTACTTCTCAACCATATGTATCTATTGCCAGTTTTTCGTTTAATCCAATGAAACAAAGTTGCATCCATTAATTGCGAGAACAAGAAAGCAGCGATACTTCCAACAATCACCATTTGGGCTTGTCCAAAGACTTTGTGAAATTCATGATCTGTCGCTAAGGTAGAATTTGGAATTTCTTTCGCTGGAATTGCCAAGGCAACGGAAACAATGATGAAACAATACGCAATCAAAATGGCAGTAATCCATGAAACACGACGAACCACCTTCTCACCGTAAAACTCATTGAGTAAATCCGTTAAAATAAATACAACCGGCCACGGAATCACCCCAATTATGGTTGTAAAAGGCCCGAATTTCGTTTCTCCAATTGAAAACAAGGCTGGAATTTCAATTAGCTTATTACTGATCAATTCGGCAGTGATTGCATTCGTAATGAACAATCCGACTAAAAACACAAACAACCATTGGCGACGTTGATTGACACTTGATACTTCTCCTATTTCCAAAATCTTTGAATTTGATGCTAAAATACTAAAAACCCAAAAGCCAAAAATGTTTAGAAAATTTGATTATTTACCAAAAAATTAAATTCATAGCGAACTCCTTAAGATTTCCTTGAGAATTTATCACGTACCTTTAATCCATGAAAATTCTCCTTATAGAAGACGAGACGGAATTGAGAAATTCAATTGAACAGTATTTAAAACTCGAGGGATTTCTTATTGAATCGGTTGCTGACTTCACGGATGCTTCCTATAAATTAGCTGATTACAATTATGATTGTATTTTAGTCGATATTACATTACCAAATGGAAATGGTTTAGATTTGATTCGTCAAGTTAAAAAAAGTCAATCGAAAGTAGGAATCATAATCATTTCGGCGAAAAACTCGATCGACGACAAAATAAATGGCTTAGATCTCGGTGCAGATGATTACTTGCCAAAACCGTTTAGTTTAGCCGAATTAAATTCTCGAATAAAAGCATTAATTCGTCGTAATAATTTCAGTGGAAACACTACCCTACTTTTAAATGAAATTGCGATTATTCCAGAGGAAAGATTGGTTAAAATAAATGATGAAAAAGTTCTACTTACTGCCAAAGAGTTTGATTTACTCTTGTTTTTTGTCATGAATAAAAACCGTGTCGTTTCCAAAAACACGATTGCAGAACATTTATGGGGAGATGATAGTGATCAAATGGACAGTCACGATTTCATCTATGTTCATTTGCGCAATTTGAAGAAAAAACTAGCAGAAAAAGGATGCAAAGATTATATCCAAAACATCTATGGAATCGGATACAACTTTAACTTGGAGGCATGAGACTACAACATAAAACTACCCTCTTCTATTTAATAGTAAGCATTCCTTTAGTCGGAATTGCAGCTTTTGTTTCCTATTACGTCATTAGAGCAGAATTAAAAAATGGCACTGAGGAGGTTTTAAGAACAGAACTTCATTCTGCAAAAAAAATTATACGCACTTTTGGTCACCCGCAATCAATTCGCATCAGTTCGGATGGATTATCAAAGATTCAATTGGTAGAAAATGCATTACCAATGGAACATATCAAAGACACATTAATTTTTGATCCAATTGAAAAGGAAAACGTTGAATACACCATTCTACGCAGTAATTTTCGTTTTAAAAATCAACTTTTTCAAATTGATTTATACAAGAACAACATGGATTCAGAAGAACTTCTTGAAGGACTTTGGGCAGGTTTTGGAATTCTGATTGCTTTTCTTTTTAGTGGATTTCTATTCGTCAATTGGTTCATATCTAAAACGATATGGAAACCATTTTTCGCAACAATTCATCGCCTTGAAAAATACGATTTAAAACAACACGATTCGTTTAAATTGGAACAGGTTTCAACGTATGAATTCAATCAATTGAACACGGTTGTAAACACAATGACCAATAAGATTCAAAATGATTTTATTCAACACAAAGAGTTTACGGAAAATGCTTCGCATGAAATGCAAACACCATTAGCAGTAATAAAAGCTAATTTATCGATTCTAATGCAAGCGCCTAGCCTTTCTGAAGTTGAAATGAATGCAATTGAATCGATTGAAAACACAATTAAAAAACTCTCAGCACTAAATAGAACGCTTTTATTACTTACAAAAATAGATAATCAGCAATTTACAGAAGTTGAGACACTTGATTTATCGAAATTGTGTTCTTCCGTTTTAGAAAATTACGCAGATTTAATTAACTCAAGGGATATTAAACTTGAACTTAATCTTGAACATTCACTTCAAGTTACAATGAATGGAACATTAGCTGAAATTTTAATTTCCAACTTAATCCAAAATGCGATTCGTCATAATTTAAATAATGGAGAAATCTTCATCTCAACCACTCGAAACTCATTAATACTATCAAATACAGGCAATCCTTTAACAATGCCTTCAGTTGAATTGTTTCTGCGCTTTCGAAAAAGTGTTGTCAACAATGAGTCGATTGGTTTAGGCTTATCTCTCGTTAAAAGCATCACTGAAAAAAACGGTTTTTCTATTTCACACAGCTATTCGTCTCATTTTCACACATTCACATTAACAATTTAAGATTATGAAAAATCCATTCAATTTGAAAGCGCTTCTAAGTTTAACTCTGATTTTCATTAGCTTATCGCTTTCTGCCCAATTCTACTCTGTTTCAATTTCAGGCAAGTTGATTGATAAGTCAACAAAACAAGCGATGTTGTTCACAAATG
>JBDLVK010000015.1:0-100156 GCA_039804825.1 Bacteroidota bacterium | reverse complement strand
GAAGCAAATTCTGAATAACACAATGCTGCAAAAACACATGCAATACCTGCAATAACAAAAGATAACGCCAAGGCTGGACCTGCGTGATAATAAGCACCAGTTCCAGTTAATACGAAAATTCCGCCTCCGATAATTGCGCCAACTCCAATTGCTGTTAAACTCCATTTTCCAAGAACACGCTTTAATTCGCTTTTCTTCATGTCCGCTTCAAATGCGCTCATTGGTTTTTTACGCCATACACTTCCTGCCATTTTAATAGATTTTTTTAATGAACGACGAATATACTATTTTTTATTTTAACGCAAAACTTAGATTAAATCCAAGGTTTCTTCGATTGTTTTGGGATTATAACCAAGTTCTTTTCTTGCTTTCGTCAAATCGAAACCTGTATGAGGAGGGCGTTTTGCCGGTTGATTCAATGTTGCACTTGAAGACTTTTTTAATTTTTCGGTTGATAACTTAAAATGCTTTGCAACACGTTCAACAATTGCGTATATAGACATTGTTTCTGGTCCCGAAATATTGAATTTTCCGGTTTTATTCAATTTACAAATTTCAATACAAGCCCATGACAAATCATCAGCCCACGTCGGAGCTCTGAATTGATCATCAACAATATTCATTTCCTGACCTTTGCTCAATGCTTCTTTTGCCCAACAAATAATGTTCGAACGTGAAAGATTATTACCAACACCATACACAATAATAGTTCGAACAATCGACCAATTGGTGTAAGCATCTTTGATTAAACCATTTTCTGCATTTACCTTCGATTCAGCATAGATACTTAATGGTCCAACTTGATCCTCTTCGCTGTAATTTCCTTTTAAGCCGTCAAACACAAAATCAGTTGAAAGCAATTGAAAATGGGCATTTATTGCTTTAGCCGCTTCAAACAATTTCATTGAAGCAAGATAATTCACTTCATTACATTCTTCACGATTCAACTCACAGTAATCAACATTTGTAATCGCCGCTGTATGGATAACATGAGTTGGAACAAACTCTTTAAACAACTCATTGATTTCCTCATCATTACAAATATCCAAAGAGATATAATTTTCAGAAGGACAATCTTGATTCCTATTTTGCCCTTTAGAAGTTGCTAAAAAAGGAATATTCTCATGAAGTAATTGCTTCACAATTTTTTGTCCTAAGAGCCCATTTGAACCGGTAATTAAAAGTCTCATTGCTGATGAATTTCAAATAATTGATTGAATTTTTGAATTTGCTCGGTTGATCCTAAAACAAATAATTGAGATTTCGGTAACACTTTCATACTCCAATCTGGATTAATAATATACTCACCAGTGGGTGTTTTGAATCCAATAATTGTTACACCAGTTTGACGTTTAACTTCTAACTCACCGATTGTTTTATTCTGAAATTCTTTTGGGAGTTCATTGAATGAAATGGATTCAATGTTGACCCCATTCGTACCTTCAGTTTTTACAATGTTCATAAATTCGCTGACAGTTGGATTTATAATCAACGATGCCATGTGCGAACCACCAATAGCTGCTGGCAAAATTATTTGATCTGCACCAGCCATTTTCAATTTTGATACGGCTTCTGTAATCGAAGCACGCACGATAATTTCCACACTCGGACACTTTTCACGAGCAGCCAAAACTACATATACATTGTCAGCATCTTTGGGTAAACATGAAACAAGTGCTCGCGCTTTGGTTATTTCAGCTTTTAAAAATACATCATCTTTGGTGGCATCACCTTTCACAAAAGTATATCCTGGTTTGTCTAAATAATCTTTTACAAGATTATCATCTTTTTCAATTACAACAAAATCCTTATTGTAGAATAGTAAATCTTCGGCCACTTGTCTCCCAACCCGACCAAAACCGCATATAATGATATGATTTTCCATTTTGTTTAGTTTTTTCTTGAATTTCAATTCTCTTAATGAGTCAGTATATTCTCCTCCCATTAAGTAGTTTGTAAATGAAGAGATTGCATAAGCAAAAGATCCAATACTCGTAATTAAAAGCAATGAGGTAAATAATCTTCCAGCTGTTGACATTTCATGAACTTCACCAAAACCTACTGTAGATATTGTGATTACAGTCATGTAAAATGAATCAAAAACATTCCAGCCTTCAATTAGAATAAATCCTACTGTTCCGAAAGTTGTTATTCCGAAAAGCAGAAGAAAAATATTTAAGAACCTTCTGAACATTACAATTCCCAGATAGAAGTTTTACGTTTACGTTGTAATTTGAAATAATGTTTGTGCTCTAATATCCAGGCCATTGCCAAATACATAATTAGAGGAGAACCCATTGTAATAAAAGATGCATAAATAAACCCTAAGCGTACTTTTGAAATACTGATCCCTAACTTTCTAGCCCACCAAGCGCAAACGCCAAAGGAGCGCATTTCAAAAAAGAAAAGAATTGTTTGTATCGTTCTCATTGACTAAGTAGTTTATTTCCAATTGTACAAGTTAAACACTTTTTATTTATACAAAACTCGTTAAAAATCTCCAATAAGGCTTGCGATTCGGCTGCATTCTTTGGTACAATTCCATAATTTTTCCATTTTTTGATGATTCCATTGTCTTCTCGTGGTATTAACGAAAGCAAATCTATGGCCTTTTGCACCAATCTTTCATCCTCTTTTTGATTCCCGTACCAAAACAAAAAAGGAACAAAACTATTGATGATTAACTGATGTTTGAAACTTTCACTCAAGGGTGTAAATTGAAAATCTGATCCTAAATCAGACTGCTTCAAATCAAGTAACTGCATAATGTAATCATACAATTTTGTTGCATCCAAATAAGCGAAACTTACTGAAAAGTCAAATTTTTGAACAAGTTGTGCAAACTGCAAAATTCGTTTTGATGGATGATTAGCAGGTCGAACACCACCTTGTTTCCATGCACTTTTAAACACCTTGTTTTCAAAAGTTCCTGCATTTGATAATTGAGCAGTTAAGATTAAATCATTCTCAGAGCTTGGAGCGTAAATTCCACTGGCCAAGCAAACTGCATGCATTTGACGCTTTTTTTCAATCTGTTTCAAAACCGTTAAGGGAATGCGTTGAGTTAATTCTTCAAAAGGAAGTTGGTTTACTTTTGCTCCCATTGCACGAGCAATTAAAAAATAAAGTACATTCTTTGGATCGTCAGAATGAACTGAAGAGTACAATTGATCCGTTTTTCTGGCCAACCTTCTAAGCAATGCCTTTTCTTGCATTTCTATTAAATAGATTGAAGGAAAGTCACTCAAAGATGACCCGCATAAAATTGATCGTTTGGCTTTAAGAAGTTGCTCAAAACGTTTATAATGGGAAAAATCAACAAATGGTTTTAATTCCAAAACTGGAAGAATGGATTCACCTATTTTCACATCAGCATTGTGCTCAAATACAACGTGTAAAATGACAGTATTATAGGACGGGTCAAATTGATGTTTGTGAGCAAACCAATCCTTCGACTTAACATGTATTTCAACATTTCCAATCCAAAGTATTCCATCAATTTCAATTTTCGCATTGAAAAAATCTGGACCACTTTCAGTTGCATTGTAATCTCCTTGATAAATCAGCTTAAAACTTTTACCATTGGTAAGCGACATGTTATGGAGTGGCATTAATTTGTATTGCCACAAATAGTGTAAGTACTTCTCTTTCATGTTGTAAATTTTGTAGGTTACATGAAGATACAAAAAAAGCGTTGAATTTCTTCAACGCTTTTACACTATTTTCTTTGAGTTAAATCAAGGATATTTTACGAATTGTAAATAACTTGGATTCGCAGCAGGAGCCGTAGCTGGATCAAAATCCATTCGAAGTACTTTTCCTTCTGTTCTACGATTCAACTGATGTAATCTTTCATACAATGCTTTATTCGTCGCTTTAAACTGATTAATATATGCTTCCGTTAAAACTATCGTTTCAACACCCGCCATATCTCCAGGTTGCGCATCTAAATAAACATCACCTTTTTTGTAAATTGTTCTAGGTTCGTTTTCACCTTTACCAACTGGTACAATTCTACGTGGATCAACACCTTTTTGCTCAACCAAGTATTTGTAACATGCTTTCGCACGATTTTCAGATAGTTTTTGATTGGCTTCAGTTTTACCACGTGAATCCGTATGCGAACTCAACTCAAGAACCATCTCTGGATACTCTTGTAATAGGTTGTATACGAACATCAATGAATCCGGAGAATTGATTGTTGAATCAACCAATAATGTCCATTGGTTCAAAGGATAACGAACTTCTGGAAGACGAATTGGTTTTTTCGGCAATAAAGCCATATCAATAACGAAACTTTGACCTTCATCCAATTCTACTGTTGTGAATTGAGCTCCTTTTTTATCTGGGTGATAACCATCTTTTGCAATTGCAATCGAGTAGGATACTTCTTCATTTACATAACGTACACCGTCAGTTTTTTTGTCCCAGAAAACCGAACCAGCTTTATTTGTCTTACCTTCCCAAGTTGAACCGTCCGAACCTTTAACAACTACAGCAACATCTTGAATTTTAACAGACGTATTTCCTAATTCACTTACGATAACTTTTAAGTCAAATAAGTTTGGAGGCAATACATAACTGTAAATATCCGGAGAGAATTTACCTTGTGGATTTTTTCTTTCAGATGTGAAGTATCCTTTTTTATCAGTTAATTCGTATAAACCGTAATCATTGTTTTCAGAATTGATTGGAAACCCAAGGTTTTGAGCATTTTCCCATTTCATTTCTTCACCAACTTTAGTTGCTTTGAACATATCTAAACCTCCTAATCCTGGTTTACCATCAGTTGAGTAATACAAACTTCCATCTTTTCCAAATGTTGGGAACAATTCATTTCCAGCAGTATTTACTTCTGGCCCCATGTTTTTCGGAGCTGCCCAACCTGTCTTTTTGTCGAATGTCGTATACCACAAGTCACGACCACCAAAACCACCTGGTAGATCAGATACAAAAATTAAGAATTTACCATCATCAGAAACACAAGGGTGTCCAACTGTAATAGAATCAATTCCTCCTTTTAAATCCAACTTAACTGGCTCGTCCCATTTATCAGCACCTTTCATTTCAGTCATCCAAATGTCACAACCAAGGTTTTGTTTTTTCAACATTGGACAACGTGTAAAGAACATTACTTTACCACGACCATCAAATGCAACTGAACCTTCATGAGCTTCTGTATTAATTAATCCTGAATTATCAATCAATCTTGGTTCACCCCAATTTCCTTTCTTGTCAACCTCACTAACCCAAATATCCATGTAGTTTTCGCATGCAATTTGATCAGTTTGTGAACCCGTACTTCCTGGACGACTAGAAGCAAAGAACATTTTTGTTTCCTTACGATCTTGGAACATCGGCGACATATCAAATTCTGGTTTGTTAATCGCAGTTTGATTTGTCACAACGTGTTTTGTCTTATTTGCAACAAAATTCTTGCTACCATTACATGATTGAATACCAGTATCAGCTCTTTCGTCAGAAGGAACTAATTTTTTATATTCTTCGTAATTCTTAAGCGCTTTATCAAAATCTCCCATCATACGCAACATTTCACCGTTGTAGTACAATACTTCAGGAACCACTTCTTGATAATCAAGCAACAAAGCACGATCGTACCACTCGTTCGCTTCACGGAAACGATCTGTAAAACGGTAACTTTCAGCTGTTTTGAATGCCATGTCCGCTTTCAATTTTTTAGCTTGATTTCCTTTTCTTTTCATCTTGGTATATGCTAAACCACATTTCTCTGCAGCTTCACAATATCTTCCACTATCAAAAGATGTCTGTGCTTCAAGCACAACTTTGTTTTGAGCAAACGTCAACCAAGTAAGGCTAACAAAAACAAATGATAATACTAGTCTGTAGTACATAGAATTCCTTTTTCAATTAGAAATTTAAAACACGAAGAAAGCAAAAAATGCTGAATATTCAAGAAAAAATTGAATATTACAGTATTTTTTTAAGTCCATCGAGGGGTAAAAATAAAGAAAGTTCTTGAAACTTTAGTAAAAAAAATCAACTTAGGTTTTATTCTTAACAAACTAAGTGTATAATTTGAATTAATTTAATTCGTTCTCAGCGGAGACATATTTTCTCCACTTTTCTAGAATTTTATTGAATCCTTCAGGCAATTCAGAATCAAAACGCAAATACTCTTTCGTTTCCGGATGCTCAAATCCGAGTGTTTTTGCATGTAATGCTTGACCAGGAATTAATTCAAAGCAATTTTCAATGAATTTTTTGTATTTCGCTGAAGTTGTTCCTCTTACGATTGTATCACCTCCGTATTCCAAATCATTGAACAAGGGATGACCTAAATACTTCATGTGAGCTCGAATCTGATGCGTTCTTCCCGTTTCCAACTTGCATTCAATCAAAGTAACTAAGCCAAATTTTTCAAGCACTTTGTAATGGGTAACTGCATGTTTACCATGATCACCTTCTGGAAATACAGTCATCATTTTTCGATTTTTCAATGAACGACCAATATTTCCGGTAATTGTTCCGTCTTCTTTCACATCTCCCCATACCAAAGCATGATAACGTCTTTCAGTGGTTCGATCGTAAAATTGTTTTGCAAGCTGCGTTAATGCATTTTCAGTTTTAGCAATTACCATTAATCCAGTAGTGTGCTTATCTATGCGATGAACCAAGCCCGGTCGCCCAAAATAATCTGATATTCGATATGGTAAATTGTCAAAATGATAGACCAATGCATTCACCAATGTTCCTGTGTAATTTCCGTAAGCAGGATGAACGACCATATTGGATGGTTTGTTTACAACCACTAAGGTTTCATCCTCATAATGAATTTCTATCGGAATGTTTTGTGGAATCAGTTCAATCTCACGAACTGGGTAAGGAAGCACCATTGATACTTCATCTTTCGGTTTAACTTTATAATTCTGTTTAACCTTTTCGCCATTCACCAAAATATTTCCACTTTTGGCCGCAACTTGAATTTTATTGCGTGAAGTATTCGGTAAACGATCAATTAAAAATTTATCGATTCGAACAACAACTTGTCCTGGATCTGCTTTAAAACGGTAATGTTCAAAAAGTTCCTCCTCCTCTGCTCCTTCTACCTCCTCTACCTCTTCGTTCATTAGTTTTTGATAATTTTAAACATCCCGTCCACACCGATTACATGAACAAAATACATTCCTGCAGGTTGATCCAACAGCTGAATAGATTCTGTATTTGAAGATAGAATTAACTTTCCTTGTAGGTTGTAAATCTCAAGACCTTTGAACAAACCATTTTCAACGCGAACACTGATTTCATTTGATGTAGGATTCGGATAAATTACTGCTGTAGCAATCGAATTTTGATGCTCTTGAACTCCAAGCTCATTATCCATTGAAGTGGAAACTATTGGTCGAATCATTACAGAACCTGGAATTGAAGACTGAATCCAAGTGACACCATTATTTAAGCTATAAAATGTTTTTTCCGAATGGTCAATATTACGGTCCAAACCAACATTTAAACGATCTGGGTCAAATTGTCGCCAACCTACATAAAATGTAGTTCCAACAGCAACTTTCATAGTATCTTGGAAATAATACGTAATGAATTGATTGCGATTAGAACCGTATTCCGGTTGCCTTGGAAAAAACACATTGTCTTCATAAATTACATTTCCTGGCTCTCCAGCATTGTCATCCCAAACAGTTAAAAGGAATAATTTATTCGAAACATCATTCACAGAAGGTACAAAATGAATGTACATTCCAACCAACGAATCTGCTTCATAAGCATCGTATTTTATTGCTAAACGTGCTTGTGCACCTGTTGGTCCATAAGCAGCCTCAGCTGTACTATCATCGTAACTGTAATAATTCGCGAAATATTGATGTCCTGTTGTCGAATCATTTTGCGCTAAATTCGGAAACTGTGCCGCAGCAGTTGCCAAAATATCAAATCGCTGTTTGTTACCAGTTTTTGTAATGTCGTATTGATACCCTGCTGAAAAATCGTGATAAGACGTATAGGTCGTTTGCGGTCCATAATTGATATTTCCACCTGATAAAATCGTTGCGTTCAAGGTGTAATTTCCTTCAGAAGAACCATTATAACTCACTTGAACTAAGCCATTTTGATTGTTTTCTGGTAGGTTACTGGCATTATGAACGACCACTTGAACCGAATCATTCATTTTTCCAGAAGCATTGTTAACATAATGATCCCAAGGAACGGATGTGTATTCTTTCAATAAACTTCCAATCGGATAACTAAATGCAAAATCCTTAAACAAAGTATCTTGATAACCTGAGAAATTTCTCAAGTGAACATAATCCAAATGAAAATGATCCAGTGAACCAGACAAAGCACCATAATTTTTAAATCTGAATTGGAATCCTTTTTTAAAGTACTTCGGATCTTCAATGCGAATATGGCCAACTTTAAAATCAGAAGTTGCTGCTCCGGACATACTCCAAATGCGGAACCACTGATCTAAATCTTTTGCATAAAATTCTAAGACCAACGAATCTGAAGCTTCAGGAATGTCTCCAAGGCCTTCGGGTTGAACCAAAAAACTAAAATAAACTGAATCACCTGCATCATAACCTGCCATGTTAATTGGTTTAGATGTTAAATAATCAGCATAATTTGTAACAGTCGATTCAATGGCATAAGGATATCCAGTTGCATCCAATCCGTCAAACGTTGCTACACCCAATGACCAAGGATTTACTGCATAACGATAATTGTGATATACTTTGTTATCTAACCAATAAGAATTTGGGTCGTTGATTGTACTAAAAAATTGTGTAGCAGAATCCTGGAAATATTCTGGACTCGTAATCCAAATTGTATCCGAAACATCTGTCCCACCAATTGTATCATAAATGTAATAAGGTGGATATAAGGAAGTCGTTGCATAAGCCACTGGGTAACTTGCTAAACTTCCCGTTTTAAACAGTGTTGCAGGAAAATTCTGATCAGTATATGTAGAAGTTGTTAAATCGTAAACCCTACGAAAAGTTTGCTGAGCAGTGTAATATTCATTATTCGATATTGGTTGCAAAGTTGTATTGTCAAGAATTCGGTATTTTTTATCGAAGGTAACTCCTGGATCAGAATAAGTTGCATTATAGGTTTGGAAATGATTTTTTGAAAATTCATCAAAAAATGGCAAACTCAAGGTATCAGAATAATAAATAAATGTACTATCGAAGGTTGTTCCTGACTTTTCAGATCCTTTCTTTTGCTTATCAGCTTTATAAATATCTGGGTTACTTGTCAGCGGAGCAGTTGATTCTCCTTGTCCAAACGTATAATTGATCAGCAATACAAAAATTGCAGCAAATAGATGTTTCATCGAATGAATTTTTACTAATTATGGGTTTTCACCGCCTCCAGAAAAATTCTTGGTTGCATACACTGTAATCGTTGTCCCTGCTGGAATTAATATTCCTTCAATGTACTCAGGCGATTGAGATTCGATACGTGCTGCAAGAGAATCTTCGTATGTCAAACAAGCATCACAAACTGGTAAATAGCCAAATGAGCCCAATTGTGACAAACGGTCTCTTGCTTCAAATATTGTCAAACCATATAAATTTGGTATTTCAACTGGCTCTCCTGCATCGTTTTGCCCTACAATTAATGTAATCGTTGCTCCAATTGGAATTCTTGTACCTTCCTTGATAGGTTTTCCTCGATACAATTGCTCTAAAACAGCACCGTTGGCTTCGTTTGTTGGTTTGTATTGAATTCTAATTTTCAATCCTCTGTTTTCCAAGATACTTTCAGCGAATCGTTGTGATTTATCAACCAAACTTGGCATTTCGATCAAACGCGTCTTTTTAGAGACTCTGAAACGAATGACACGTCCTTCTTTCACATGAACCATTGAAAACATCGTTGGCGCTGGATCTTGGTGTAAAATTGTTCCTTCCGCTTTTGATGGGTCATAAATTGAATCTAGAATTTCATATTGCAAATCAAGTTCTTCTATTTCAGCTTTAACTGTGCTTGCATTTCGACCCACGAAATTTGGCACTTTAATTTGCTGACCGTGATTTGTGTAGGAGTCCAAGTAAAAAATCGTAATGCTCACGATGATAAAATACGTCAACACGACAAATCCTAAGTGTTTTAGGAAATGCTTACTCCAAATAAAAGATCTTAATTTTCTTAAAAATTCCATAGTTCGAACTGAATTTGACAAATATAGGAATTAAGCATGAAGAATAATCATAGAAAACCGCTTCAATTTTAACAACTAGAAATTCGGCGATAATGCGTGTGATTTATAGAAGTCATCGATGTATTTAAACGCTTCATCAGCTGTATCAACAATCGCAAACAAATCCATGTCTTTTGCAGAAATATTTTGTTCCATATCTAACATCGATACTTTAATCCAATCAATCAATCCTTGCCAATAATCTTTACCAATCAACACAACAGGACGATAATTGATTTTCTTTGTTTGAATCAAGGTTAAGGCCTCAAACAATTCATCCATTGTTCCAAATCCACCTGGCAGAATAACAAATCCTTGCGAATATTTTACGAAAATTACTTTTCGCACAAAGAAATAGTCGAATTCCAGGTTGTGTTCTGCGTCGATGTATGGATTGTGGTTTTGCTCGAATGGCAAATCAATATTCAATCCAACTGATTTTCCGCCACCTTGTTGCGCTCCTTTGTTTCCTGCTTCCATTGCTCCTGGACCACCTCCGGTAATTACACCATAGCCAGCTTCAGCTAATTTCTCGCCAATTTCAACACCAATTTGATAGTATTTGTTGTCTGGTTTTGTACGCGCCGAACCAAAAATTGAAATACACGGTCCAATCTTCGCCATTCGTTCATATCCTTCAACAAATTCGGACATGATTTTAAAAATTGCCCAACTATCATTAATTTTAATGTCGTTCCAGTCTTTTCTGATCTTGTTCATAATTATAAGTTTAAAGGCGAAAAGTGAAGTGCCGTTTAATCAACTACAATTGATTGGTGCTGTTGGTTGTATTCGCAGAAATTAAAAGTACGGTATTAAGACTACAACGATTCTCTTCAACTTTTATTTTTTCAACACGACAATTCTAATAATTCATTGAAATCTACTACTTTCGAACTCTATGCGCGAAAAGATGATTTTCTTATTCTTCATTTTGTTTCATTCAAGCTTGAATGCGCAAGAGAACTTTTTTACCAAAAGTAATTCCCTCAATACAAAACGAATCGTAATTACAAGTTCTTCTATCGGTACGGTTTGGGCTTCTAGTATCATTGGTTTGCAGCAAATTTGGTATTCCAATGTTGCAAAATCTGATTTTCACACCTTCAATGATTCGAAAAATTGGATGCAAATGGACAAAGCAGGTCATGTTTATACAGCGAATAAAATCAGTCAACTATCGGGCGATTTGTATAAATGGTCGGGAATGAAACGGAAAAAAGCTGCTGTTCTGGGAAGTTGCATTGGTCTAGGTTATCAAACTTCATTGGAATTATTGGATGCTTACTCTGTCGATTGGGGATTTTCATGGGCTGATATGACTGCGAACACAGCTGGAAGTTTGATTTATCTTGGTCAAGAATTAGCGTGGAATGAACAGCGTTTACTGTTGAAATTTTCCTATCATCCGACTGAATTTGCTGCGCTTCGTCCAGAAGTTTTAGGAGCAAACTTTCAAGAACGTTTATTAAAAGACTACAACGGTCAAACGTATTGGCTCAGTTTTAATCCTTTACTTTTTACTAAAAATTCAAAGGTTCCAAATTGGATTTGCTTATCGATTGGCTATAGTGCGAATGCCAAATTGGTCGGTGATTCGGACGTTTTTACTTCAGGAACAACAATCTACAAAGCAAAACGTGAATACCTGCTATCTTTTGATGTTGATTTTAGTCGTTTGCCGATTAAAAAGTCTTGGTTGAAAGCACTTGTGAAGCAATTCAATTACATAAAAGTTCCTTTTCCAGCACTGATTTTAAGTGATGGAAAACTTAGAGCTTCTGGAATTTACTTTTAATTTTTGACCAATTCAATCTTAAATTCAAAGTCAACAACGTTACCTTCTTTTGAATCCGGTTTCATTCCAAACTGTGTGCGATCAATTGATGATTTACCTACTAAAATTGGTTGTGATGTTGTTTCATTATTTCCAACATATTTTAGCTGTACTTTGACTTCTTTTGAAACGCCTAACATTGTGAATTTTCCAATCAACTCATACGCATCATCATTCACAACTAGCTTTTTCGATACAAATGTCATTGTAGGAAATTTTTCTACATCAAAATATTCCTTTGCCATTAGTGATTCGTCGCGCATCGAATTAAATGTCGACAATTGATTCACAGGAAGATTTATTTCGAAGAAAGAATTTTCAATTGATGCAGCAATTTCAACTTTTCCAGTAAAAGCTTTAAATGCGCCTTTTGTAACACCGCCTTTTGGTCCAAGTTGGAAATTTAATTGAACTGATTTTTCATCCAATTTATACTTTCCTTTAATGGTGGAAATATCCAATCCTTTCATTTCAAATGGACTTTCCGGTTTTTCTTCTTCTGTTGAAGTTGATTTACCCGTATTAACTTCAATTTTTGTAGCAGCTTGTTCTTCCATGTTGATGGTTTTTGGACCTACGATTAATCCAACCGCCACAGTCAGTGCAAAGAGTGCTGATGATAAGGCAAATTCATTCATTGTTAAACGAATCAAGGCCGAACCAACTAATACTCCCACGAATGCATCCATTCCACCGAAATCTGCTTTTTGTGTCGCCAACCAAATGATCCCACCAATTAAAAACAAACTCAATACTAACGAAATCAGCGTTAAAACAACTTTTTGCGTTTGATAAACAGCATGTACAAAATAAACTGAAAAAGCTCCGATCAATACTCCTTCAATTGTTTTTCCCAAAGTCAATTCAACTGTTTCAGTTGGGACATATTGAATAAAAAAGTGAATAAGAGTTAGGCTCAACAATGAAATCAGCGCATTCTCATCATTTGTTTTTTGAAAGAAGAATTGGGCTGAAAATCCAATTGTAATTAAAAACAATCCAAATCCAGAAGCGAAAAACATTCCTATAAATGCCAAAAGCCCAATCAATAGAATGATAACAGATTTTTCAATGCCTGTTGCATCATTCAATGAAAACCATTTTCCTATTAATTTTGCTTTCAATTGCGCCAAGGGTAAAATCAGTGCACCAAAAACAGGTAATAGTAGAATCGGTAATTGTCCAAAAGAAAAGTCATATTCTGCATAGGTCATTGTTGTATTTCCAACTAACAACAAAGCAAATGTGCTGACAACAGGAACAATAAAACTCCATTTCTGTGATTTTAAGGATTCGATTCGTGACAAACCAAAATTTAATGTAACAAACGAAATCACGATCATAGCAATATGATTTGTCGATTCAATTGGTGAAAGATGCTTGACCATTAATAAAGTCGAACCGATTACTAGCAAAAACGTAATAATATCCTGCAGTTTTTGTTGTTTTCTGAGAACAATTGCAATTGAGGCAAATCCAATTAATAAAAATGATAAGGCGTTTACAGAATCCATAATGTCAATTTTTTTTCAAAGATACATGATTTTATTTACCATGGTATATTTATTTAAGAATTTTACCTTATAGATGCTATAAATTCTAATGTTAAATTGATTTGTTTAGAAGATTCAGCTCTCCCAATTTATGGAAATATGGATTTCTGAGGTGTTCTTCTAAAAGCATCAAATGTTGAATTCTATGACAATCCGTTGCAGCAAAATCGACCAAGCCTTCATCGATTAATAGTTCTGCCTGTTTTTTGACGCTTTGACCATAATGCCCCGTAAGCGAATTCAAATTTAATTGTATTGCAACTCCTTTTTCTTTGAAATATAGAGCTTTATCCACTGACCCATGATAATATGGATAGCGTTCAAAATGGGCTAAAATAGGTTTATAAGCAGCTGTTTGCATTTCGAAAAACAACTGATCTTCAAATTCTGGTTTGGAATGAAAGGAAAATTCTACTAAAACATATTCCTGAAAAGAAAGCACTGATCTTTCTCGAATTTTTTCTACGAGTGTTTCATCGAAATAATATTCAGCCGCTGCTTCAATTTCGATGGATAAACCAAGTGTTTTAGCAGTTTCCCTTACGCTTTCCAATCCTCCTAATATGTTTTCGGGACCGTTGGGATACACCTCATTCATAATATGTGGAGTAGTAATTACCTTTTTATAACCAAGACCTTCAAACTTCGCTAATAAGGCAATTGTTTCATCCATGTTACGCGAGCCATCGTCAATTCCAGGAATTAAATGGCTGTGCATATCAGTTCCAATGATTGATAAATCGAATGGTTCCAATACTTGTTTTTTACTTGAAAAAAGCGATGAGAAAATCCCCATAATTTAGCGATCCTGATACATTTGAAGGTAATAATCTTGGTATGAACCTGAGGTCACTTTTTGCACCCAATCTTCATTGTTCAAATACCAATCAACCGTTTTTTCTAAACCTTCTTCGAAGGTGATTGAAGGTGTCCAACCCAATTCTGTTTCCAATTTTGTTGCATCAATTGCATAACGCAAATCATGTCCTTTACGGTCCGTGACGTAGGTGATTAATTCTTCTGACTCACCTTCTGAACGTCCAAGTTTTTGATCCATCATTTTACAAAGGAAACGAACCAATTCAATGTTTGTCCATTCATTTAAACCACCAACGTTGTAGGATTCACCAATTCTTCCTTTATGAAAAATCGTGTCAATTGCTCTCGCGTGATCTTCTACCCACAACCAATCGCGAATATTTTCACCCTTTCCATAAACCGGAAGTGGCTTTTTATTCACGATGTTATGAATCATCAAGGGAATTAATTTCTCTGGAAAATGGTGGCTGCCATAATTATTCGAACAATTCGACATTTTAATTGGCAAACCGTAGGTATGATAAAACGCAGAAACGAAATGATCTGAAGATGCTTTTGAAGCCGAGTAAGGACTTCTTGGATCGTAAGGTGTTGTTTCCATGAACAAACCTTCTTCGTCTAAACTACCATATACCTCATCGGTAGAAACATGGTGAAAAACATGTTCTCCTTCTTTCCATGCATCTTTTGCAGCTTGTAATAAATTTACAGTTCCAACAACATTTGTCATCACAAAATCCATTGGTCCTTCAATTGAGCGATCAACATGCGATTCTGCTGCCAAGTGAATAACATCAGAAATTTGGAATTTTTCAAAAACAGAACGAACATCAGTAACTGATACAATGTCTCCTTTAACGAAAACATAATTTGCAGCCTGTTCTACATCTTTTAAATTCTCTAAATTACCAGCATACGTCAATTTATCGAAATTCACGATTTGACAATCTGGGTATTTATTGACAAATAGACGTACAACATGAGAACCGATAAAACCAGCACCACCAGTAACTAAGATCCGCTTTTTAAATTCCATTTTAATCTATTACAATGACCAATATTCTAAGTCGTTAATTTGACCTTTGAAAATCCCTTTTACATCAACAAAAAGCCCTTTTCCATCTTTTAAAAGATGTTTAAAGTCTGATTCATTCATATTTTTATATTCCTTATGATTTACCGCTACGATAATAGCGTCGTAATCGGTAGAAGGTTTTTCAACCAAGCCTATTCCATATTCATGCACCATTTCATCGGATGAAGCATGTGGATCAATTAAATCAACATGAACAGAGAAAGAAATCAATTCATTCACAACATCAATAACTTTAGAATTTCGGATGTCACTAACATCTTCTTTAAACGTTGCTCCCATCACAAGAACTTTCGCATCTTGAATGTGCTTTCCTTGCGCAATAATTCGTTTTACAGCTTGTTTCGCGATATAACCGCCCATTGAATCGTTTACATAACGTCCGCTCGTAATCACTTTTGAATGATAACCAGCTTGTTGCGCTTTATGTGTCAAATAATATGGATCCACACCAATGCAATGTCCTCCAACTAATCCCGGAGAAAACTTCAAGAAATTCCATTTTGTTCCAGCCGCTTCCAGCACGTCAAACGTATTGATCTTTAATTTATTAAAAATAATTGACAACTCATTCATCAAAGCAATGTTCAAATCGCGCTGTGTATTTTCAATGATTTTTGCTGCTTCCGCAACTTTAATAGTTGTTGCACGATGAACACCAGCTCCAACAACTAATTCGTATGTTTTTGCAATTTGATCAAGCGATTCATCACAACATCCAGATACAACTTTCACTACATTTTGCAAAGTATGTTCTTTATCTCCTGGATTGATGCGTTCTGGAGAATAACCCACTTTGAAATCGTCCATAAATTTCAATCCAGATTCGGCTTCTAACACTGGAATACAATCTTCTTCTGTACATCCCGGATAAACTGTTGATTCAAAGACAACGTAATCTCCTTTTTTCAATACTTTACCAACTGTTCCACTTGCACCCAGCAATGGCTTCAAGTTTGGTAGATTCGCATCATCGATTGGTGTTGGAACAGCTACAACAAAAAATTGTACATCTTTTAAATCATTGATATCATCTGAAAAGGTAATATCACATCCGTCAAATGCACTTGCATCAAGTTCATTGCTTGGATCAATGTTATTTTTCATTAAATCAACGCGTTCAGGGTTGATATCAAAACCAACTACTTTAATTTTTCGGGCAAACTCTAATGCGATAGGTAAACCAACATAGCCTAAGCCGATTACAGCCAATTTAGCCTCCTTTGCAAGAAGTCTATTGTAAATTGAATTGCTCATTGCGTACTTTATAAATTCGTTCTATAATTTCAACCACCTTCAATCCCTCCAACGCATTTGTAGTAGCGGAAGTTCTTCCTTTGAGTGTGTCGATTACATTTTTGATAACGTAGTTGTGGTTTGCGGCAGAACCTTTGTAGGCTCCGTAATCATTTCCAGGATTTGTTGGCGCTAATATAGGCATTTCATAATCAGCAATGTTACAAACTTCCACTTCATTCATGTATTGCCCTCCAATTTTAACACTTCCCTTTTCACCTATTATTGTGATTGAGCTTTCTAAATTTTGGTTCGCAACCGCTGTAGAATAGTTAATACAACCCATTCCACCATTTATGAAATCGAAACTTACAAAGCCAGAATCTTCGAAGTCTGTTGAATCTTTGTGCGTAAAATCAGCAAATTTTCCTTGAATATTATCAATATCTCCAAACAACCAATACATGATATCGATGAAATGCGAAAACTGAGTAAACAATGTTCCTCCGTCCAAATCTTCAGTTCCTTTCCACCCACCTTTTTTGTAATAACGGTCATCTCGGTTCCAATAACAATTCAATTGAACCATAAAAATCTTGCCCAATTTTCCCGTTTCAACCACCGATTTAATCCATTCAGATGGCGGAGAATACCTGTTTTGCATCACACAAAACACTTGTCGTGAAACTTGCAACGATTTAAAAATCATTTTTTCACATGCATCTTTTGTCAAACCCATAGGTTTTTCACATACAACATGTTTTTTCGCTTCAAGCGCAGCTAAACTTTGTGTTGCATGAAATCCGTTTGGTGTACAAACATTTACAACATCAAATTCTAAGCCTGATGCTAATAAATCTTCAATTGTATTGAAAAAAGGAACATTGAAGTCAACAGCATCACATTCTTCTGCTGAACGAACATCAACCATTGCTACCAATTCTCCTTCTGATTCTCTTCGAATCATTTCTGCGTGTCGTTTGCCAATATGACCAGCACCGACAACTGCAAATTTCACTTTTTGATCTTCTGTGACCATCTTTTTTTGTATTGTAAGTAATGTAGTTTACTTAATTCTAGTTACTTTATTGTTCTCTAATTTATATTCTTGAGCGCTTTCAGGACAAATAGCCAATCCGTTCGCATCAAATTCCAAGCGATTGCCATATTCACTCATCCATCCAATTTGACGTGCTGGATTTCCAACAACTAACGCGAACGCTGGAATTGTTTTTGTGACAACTGATCCGGCTCCAATAAACGCATATTCGCCAATATCATGTCCACACACGATTGTTGCATTTGCGCCAATACTTGCACCTTTTTTCACAACCGTTTTTGAATACTGATCTCTACGATTTACGCCACTTCTTGGATTTGTGACATTCGTAAACACCATTGAAGGGCCAAGAAAAACATCATCCTCACATTCAACTCCCGTATAAAGCGAAACGTTATTTTGGATTTTAACATTATTCCCTAATTTAACTTCCGGTGAAACCACAACATTTTGTCCAATATTGCAGCGTTCTCCAATTATACAATTAGGCATAACATGTGAGAAGTGCCAAATCTTCGTTCCTTCTCCAATAACACAGCCTTCATCAATAACAGCTGTTTCGTGTGCAAAATAATTCATTAGCGGATAATGTATTTGTCGAAATCTTTATGGTCTGTTTGATTCAATTCTTCCTCAGTCAGACTTTTAAAATAGTCATACGTAATTTTTAATCCTTCCGCACGATCAACTTTTGGCTCCCAATTCAATAATTGACGAGCTTTTGTAATATCTGGTTGACGTTGTTTCGGATCATCAACTGGTAAATCTTTGTAAATCACTTTTTGATCTGTCCCTGTCAATTTGATAATTTCCTCTGCAAAGTCTTTGATTGAAATCTCAGATGGATTCCCAATATTTACAGGGAAGGCATAATCACTGTGCAACAAACGAACAATTCCTTCTACTAAATCATCGACATAACAGAACGAACGTGTTTGTGAACCATCACCAAAAATGGTTAAGTCTTCTCCTCTTAATGCCTGACCTATAAACGCAGGTAAAACACGTCCATCATTCAAACGCATTTTTGGTCCATACGTATTAAATATACGAACAATGCGCGTTTCAATCCCATGGAAATTATGGTATGCCATTGTAATCGCTTCTTGGAAACGTTTTGCTTCGTCGTAAACGCCACGTGGTCCAACTGGATTTACATTCCCCCAATAGTCTTCCGTTTGTGGATGTACTGTTGGGTCTCCATAGACTTCCGAAGTTGAAGCAATCAAAACTCTCGCTCCTTTTGCTTTAGCCAATCCTAGACAGTTATGAATTCCCAATGAACCAACTTTTAAGGTTTGAATTGGAATTTTTAAATAATCAATTGGACTAGCTGGTGAAGCAAAATGAAGAATATAATCCAAGTTTCCAGCGACATGGATAAACTTAGAAACATCGTGGTTATAAAACTCAAAATTCTCTAATTTGAACAAGTGTTCGATGTTTTTCAATCGCCCTGTGATCAAATTATCCATTCCAATTACATGGTAACCATCTTTGATAAATCGATCACATAAATGTGAACCAAGAAATCCTGCTGCACCGGTAATTAATATTCTTTTGCGTTCACTCATTTGTCGTTATTTATCAATTGCTGTTCGTCCAATTGAACTGTAATAAAATCCTTTTTCATTCATTTCCTGAACTTCGAATAAATTTCGTCCATCGAAAATCACTTTGTCATTCAATAAACTGCCAATTCGATCAAAATCCGGGTTTCTAAAAATCCCCCATTCTGTACAAATCAACAAAGCATCAGCATTTTCCAATGTTGCGTACTCGTTTTCAGCGTAGGAAATTTTATCACCGATTAATCCTTGAACGTTTTTCATCGCTTCAGGATCATAGGCACTAATTGTTGCTCCAGCGTTTACCAAAGCATCAATCATATACAAAGCAGGTGCTTCGCGAATATCATCTGTATCTGGCTTGAATGCTAATCCCCACAAAGCAATTTTCTTTCCCTTCAAATCACCTCTGAAGAAGTTCAACATTTTAGGGAACAAAACCGTTTTTTGCTCTTCATTCACATTCATTACTGCTTTAAGAATTTCAAAGGAAAATCCATTTTCATTTCCTGAATTCACCAAAGCTTGAACATCTTTTGGAAAGCATGAGCCACCGTAACCTATTCCTGGGAATAAGAAACGTTTTCCAATACGATCATCTGAACCAATTCCAATGCGCACTTTGTCTACATCTGCACCTACCAACTCACAAAAATTAGCAATTTCATTCATGAATGTAATCTTCGTAGCTAAGAATGAATTTGCAGCATATTTTGTTAATTCTGCTGACTTTTCATCCATGAAAATAATTGGATTTCCTTGACGAACAAAGGGTTTATACAATTGCTCCATTATTCTTTCAGCTCGTTCTGATGACGTTCCAATTACCACGCGATCTGGCTTCATAAAATCATCAACCGCAAATCCTTCACGTAAAAACTCAGGATTGGAAACAACATCAAAATCAACTGTTGCATTTTTTGCGATTGCCGCGTGAACTTTTTCTGCAGTACCAACTGGAACCGTGCTTTTATCTACAATCACTTTATAATCTGTAAGAATTTTGCCTAAATCATCAGCAACCCCCAAGATGTATCTTAAATCGGCAGAACCGTCTTCACCTGGAGGCGTCGGCAATGCTAAAAAGATAATTTCAGCATCTTTGATTCCTTCCTCCAAATTTGTCGTAAATGAAAGTCTATTTGCTTTAATATTTCGTTCGAACAAGACATCCAAATGCGGCTCATAAATTGGAATTTCGCCATTGCGCATGCGTTCAACCTTCTTTGCATCAATATCAACACAAACGACTTGATTCCCTGTTTCAGCAAAACAAGTCCCGGTTACTAAGCCAACATATCCTGTTCCTACAACTGCTATTTTCTTCATACTCACAATTCGTGATTTCGAATTTGTAAATTCTTTTTAATTATTCTCGATGAACTCCTTAACAGAAGCACAAATATGATCCAATTGATCTTGTTCCATTTCTGTATGGATTGGCAAGGAAATTACGCGTTCTGTTAACCAATCAGTTATTGGCAAAACTGTATTTTCACTTCCAAATGCTGAGAACATTTTTTGTTTATGCGCTGGAACTGGATAATAAATCATAGAAGGAACATCTTTCGTTGCAAGAAAAGCATTCAATTCATCGCGATTGATTCCCTCCAATGTCATTGTATATTGATGAAACACGTGTTTCGATTCTTTACCACGAACTGGTGTTTTAATTTGTGGAAATTGAGCAAAGAAATTGTCATAATGATCTGCTACTTTTCTTCTAGCGTCAATGTAAGTATCTAAATCAGGTAATTTTATTCTCAAAACTGCAGCTTGCATTGAATCCAATCGTGAGTTACAACCAACTACATCGTGATAATAACGCTTGCTTTGACCGTGATTAGCAATCATGCGCATTTGTGCTGCCAATTCATCATTATTCGTGCAAATCGCTCCACCATCACCATAACAACCTAAGTTTTTTGAGGGAAAAAATGATGTACATCCAATATCTCCAATTGTTCCAGTTTTAGAAACAGAACCATTTGAATGGTAATAATCACTTCCAATTGCTTGAGCGTTATCTTCAACAACAAACAAATTATGTTTTTTAGCAATTTCCATGATTGAATCCATATTTGCAGCTTGTCCATACAAATGAACTGGAACAATTGCTTTTGTTTTTGAAGTGATTGCTGCTTCAATTTGTAATGGATCGATACAGAATGTGTCTTTATCAACTTCAACAAAAACAGGTTTCAAACCAAGCAAAGCCATTACTTCAGTTGTTGCAATGTATGTGAAAGAAGGTGTAATCACTTCATCTCCTGGGTTCAAGCCTAATGCCATCAAGGCGATTTGCAAAGCATCAGTACCATTCGCACAAGGGATCACATGCTTCACATTCAAATAATTTTCTAATTCAGCTTGAAAGTTGGTTACCTCGGGACCGTTGATGAACTGAGCATTTTCAATTACATTTATAATTGCTGAATCTATCGCTGGTTTAATCTTTTGATATTGCGACATTAAGTCGACCATTTGTATTTTTTTCATCCAATGATGGTATTAACGAATATAAGGCGATAAAGATAAATAAATCGATTGAGATGCACTTGAAAACACTGTTTTTTTTCACTAATTCAAGTTGATTTAATAGAGATTTTATACGATTTGAACAAAAAGATTGTTTTGAACAATAAATGATTCATACATTTCACATTTTTTAGGAGTGAATCATTGAAAATGACATTACTTTTGAGCACATGAAAAATTGCAAGCTACTTTTCTTTTTTATTTTCACATCGACGGCACTTTTTAGTCAACGAAATGTGAAAGATTCAGTTATTGGAACTCCTTTAATTGGTGTACATTATGGGGGAAATTGGACCCAAGGCGATTTGGCTGATCGTTACGGCTATTTGAATCATATTGGGATTATGGCTGGCTACAAAACAAATAAAAATTGGTATTGGGCTTTCGATGGAAACTTCATGTTTGGCAACCAAATCCGAATGACAGGAATTTTTGATCATTTGGTGGATTCTTACGGGAATATTACAGATATAAACGGCGATATCGCGAAAGTTTTAGTGTATGCAAGAGGATTCAATGCCAATGTTTCAATCGGAAAAGTATTCCCTGTTTTAAGTCCAAATAAGAATTCAGGAATTATGGTAAATGTTGGAGCAGGATATTTGCTTCACAAAATGAAAATTGAAACACAAGACCAAGTAATTCCGCAACTAGAATTGAATTACAGACGTGGTTATGATCGTTTGACGGTTGGACCAAATCTGCATCAATTCATCGGTTATACGTTTTTATCAAATGGTGGTTTTTATAATTTCTATGGTGGCTTTTACGCGCAAGAAGGATTTACAAAAAACCAACGTACCATTTTTTATGACCAACCCAACACACCAGTTCCAACAAATACGCGCTTAGATATTCAAATTGGATTTAGAGTTGGTTGGTACATTCCCTTCTACAAAAGAATGCCAAAAGATTATTACATCGACTGATGCATTTTTTATACAATACAGGAATTCAATTATACGAACTAGTAATTCGTATTGCGGCACTTTTCAATCCAAAAGCAAAAAAATGGGTGGAAGGTCGAAAAAACTATTTTCAACAATTACCAGTTGTTCCAAGTGACAGAAAAGTAATTTGGTTTCATTGCGCTTCTTTAGGTGAATTCGACATGGCGTTGCCGGTGATGAACTTAATGAAAGAGAAACATCCATCTATTTTTCTACTCGTCACATTTTTTTCTCCTTCTGGGATCGAACATTATCACAAACGCAAACACCAAGTAGATTTAGCCGTTTATTTAGCAAGCGATAAGCCATCCAATGCACAAAAATTCATTGCCCATTTTCAACCTGATAAAGTTTTCTTTGTGAAGTATGAATTTTGGTCAAACTACATTTTTGAAGCAAAAAAACAAAATGTACAAGTTTTTTCGTTGTGCTCCATTTTCCGAGAAGATCATCGTTTCTTCAAATGGTACGGCGGATTTTTCAGAAGAACATTACAAGAAGTTGATTTCTTTTATACCCAAAATGAAACATCCACTTTACTATTAGCCGACATTGGTATCATTAATTTCATGAAAGCTGGTGACACACGATTTGATCGTGTTATCGAAAACAAACAAGCACTGGAACAAAATCCACGAATTAAAACATTTTTGAAGAGTGAAAAAGCCATTATCATTGGTAGTTCCTGGCCGGAAGACGAAGCAATTGTAATTCCATTCATTCTTCAAAATCCGAACAAAAAATTCATCATTGCACCTCATAACATCGATGAAGCACATGTCAATTCAATTGAAGCAAAATTGCAGCATTTAACAGAACGATTTACAGAACACAATGTTGGGAAAAATGTACTTATTTTAAACACAATTGGACATTTAGCAAGCGCATATTCATACGGAGAAATAGCTTATGTTGGTGGCGGTTTTAGTGGTAATTTACACAACATTTTGGAACCAGCTGTTTTCGGTTTACCTGTTCTATTTGGACCGAAATTTAAACGCTTTCCTGAGGCTAGTCAATTTATCCATCAAGGAATTGGGTTTTCAGTAAAAACAAGCGAAGAATTTTCTTCAACGATTGAAACTATCTACAGCAATCTTATTGACATTTCTGAAAAAACGACTAGAACAGTAGAGAAAAACGCTGGTGCTTCAGTAAAAATTATTGCGCACCTCGAACAACATTACGGACTTTAATCATTGACCATTCCAGTCCAAAACACGCATTTCATGCTTCGCTTTTTTATTGTAATTGAGTTGAATTTCACGAATTAATTGTTCGATAGTTTCCCATTTCAAAGATCGATTCGGAACAACTGCAATTACTTCGCGTGCTGGAACTAAATTCATTCCATTCGATATTGATTTTAATTGTTTTCGTTGAATTTCTTGTAGATGATAAAACTCTGGAACCAATGAATATCCACCATTCATGTCCACCATTTTCAATAACAATTCCAAATTTCCACCTTCATAATTCCACGCATCAATTTCTTGATCTTCTTTCAACTGACAAAATTGAATCATCTGTGTCCTCAAACAATTCCCTCTACTGAGCAACCATGGGTGCAATTCACTTAAATCTTCTACCGAAATTTCAGATTTTTCAAGACTTGGAATATACGCCAATATTTCTTCTTTGAATAAGGGAATTGTGCGCAATCGATTGTCATGAAATGGTCCTGCTAAAATTGCCATATCCAATTCCTTTCGATCCATTGCAAGAATCAATTCTTCTGTTTTCAACTCTTCGATAATCAACTGAATGTTCCCAATTCGCTCTTGCCACTTTTGAAACATATCAGGAACTAAATACGAAGCAATAGTGGGAATAACACCAATTTTAATAATTTCCTTGTAATTTCCCTTCATTCGTTCCAACAGATGGTCAATCTTATTTGTTTCATTGACAACCTCACGAATGATTGGAAGCAACGATTTTCCAAATGGAGTTAATTCAATTGGATTTCTTGAACGATCAAAAATCGGATATCCAAGCAGATCTTCTGCTTTTTTTACTTGCATTGAAAGTGTTGGCTGCGTAACAAAACATCGCTCACTTGCTCGTTGGAATTGCAATTCTTCACTTAGAACTACGATATAGTGCATCTGTTGAATAGAAAGCATATAGATATTATTTATGCAAATATAAAACATATCGATAATTGTAATACAACTTCCAACCTAACTTTGTCTCAAGAAAAAATCAGAACATGACAGCTCAACAACATTCATATACTGCGAAACTGAATATTTTATTAGCTAGCTACGAATTACATTATCAAAATTTAAGATCGTTACATTGGAACGTGAAGGGGAACAACTTTTTTGAACTTCATCTAAAATACGAAGAGTTATACACTCGAACACAAATCATTATTGATGAAGTAGCGGAACGCATATTGACCTTAGGAACAACTCCCCTTTCCCGTTTCAGTGATTATTTAAATCACAGTGTCATTCCAGAAAATGAGCTAATTACGGATGGTAAAAAAGGAATGAATTACATCCTGGAAGCACAAAAATCCTTACTTCATATTGAGCGCATGATTTTAAGTCAAGCCAGTGAATGCGAAGATGAAGGAACCGCAGCATTAATGAGCGATTTGGTGCGTGAAAAGGAAAAAACCAATTGGATGTTCGCAGCATGGTTGGGATAAAAAAATGTAAGAAAATTGCATTCAGAAGAACCTAAAAAGCGTAAATTTGTTAAGTAAAATAAACACAAACAATCAAAAATAAAATGGGAGTATTAGTAGGAAAAAAAGCGCCGTCATTTAAGGCTGCAGCCGTAGTGAACGGATTCGAAATCGTAAACGATTTTTCATTGGATCAATATTTAGGAAAAAACCATGTATTATTTTTCTTCTATCCGAAAGATTTTACATTCGTTTGTCCTTCTGAATTACACGCGTTTCAAGCGAAATTAGGTGAATTCGAAGCTCGTGGAGTGAAAGTTGTTGCTTGTTCAACAGATACAGAAGAATCACACTGGGGATGGTTGCAAGTTCCAAAAAACAAAGGCGGAATCGAAGGTGTTAAATATCCAATCGTAGCAGATACATCTAAAACAATCTCTGAAGCTTTCGGAGTATTGGCTGGAGAATATGAATACGACATGGAAGGTAATTTGGCTGCAACAGGACCAATGATTGCTTACCGCGGATTATTCTTAATTGACAAAGAAGGAACTGTGATGCACCAATTGGTTAACATGTTCCCTTTAGGAAGAAACGTTGACGAAGCTTTACGTATGGTTGATGCTTTACAATTCTTTGAAGAAAACGGAGAAGTTTGTCCTGCAAACTGGCAAAAAGGTGACGATGGAATGAAAGCAAGTTTCGACGGAGTTGCTGATTATCTATCTGCTCACTAAAATTAATTTTTTAGATTTTTTTAAAACCGTTCAATTCTTGTTGAACGGTTTTTTTTATTTTTGAATATGAGACTGTTATTACTTACTCTGCTAATCGGATTTAAATTAAGTGCCATTGCACAAATGGACACTCTACAAGTACGCTTTCTTTACGGATCAAAACCGCGTCCCGAACACAAAAAAGAACAAAAAATTTGGTTTGGAGGAATGCTTGGCGGTCATGTTGGAATTCGCTATAACGACACCTGCTATCTAAGCTTTTTTTACGAAGGGCGTGTTCACATTTTTCAGCACAAAAATTCAAAAAACGGAAAGTATGATTTTCAATCTGTTGATGAATTCAATCACATCATGGACAAAGATGTCGATAGTGTAAAAACACTTGTTATTTACATCCCGATTTCGCACGACAAACGGTTGAAATTCGACAGTATTTGTGCTAGTTACGTAAAACAAACACCCTACGATTATGCTTTTTTCGGGTATCGATGTGGCTCTTCGACGTACGAAATTTTGGCTCAATTGGATATTTTAAAGACCTATAAACCAGGTAAAACATGGCGCAAGTTTTTCTATCCTAAATTGGTTCGAAGAAAATTAATGCACCAAGCGAAAGAACACAACTGGCGACGCGAAAAGCACAAAGGAACGCACAAGCGACTTTGGGAAAAAGATTAATTAAACAATTTCACCCGTTTCAATGTAGTCGAGGTCCTTGCCAAAGGTTTCATTTAATCGAGAAATACTGAATAAGGCTAAAAGTAAAAAGAAAATGCCAACAGCGAATGCTGCAATTCCATCTGATAAACCTTGAGCAACCAACAAACCAAAGAAAAGGGTAATAATATTTACAGAACCTCTTACGAAATTAGGAATCGTATTTGCCGCTGTTGAGCGAATATTGGTTCCAAATTGTTCCGCTGCGATTGTCACAAAAATAGCCCAATATCCTGTTCCCGTACCCAATAAAAAACACAAGAAATAATACGTCGGCAAAGTCACATCTTTCAAAATGAAAAGGAAAACAAACGTAATTACCGCCGTAAAAAGCAAATAAAGGTAAACCACCATTTTTCTACTTTTCAAGATTTGGCTCAAGATTCCTGATAACAAATCTCCGAATGACAAACCAATATAGGCGTACATCACAGCAGTTCCGTTAACAACATTATCAACTCCCAACCACGGACCGAAATTATCTTTCGAATTCATGATTAACAAACCGATCACATACCAAATTGGAATACCAATTACGACACAATGTAAGTATTTAATCAAATTGGCTTTATTACCAAAAATCAATTTCAAATCACCTTTACGAATGGAAGAATCATGTTTCAAATCTTTAAAGAAATCAGATTCCATCGTTCCAACGCGCATCAATAACAGTATAATCCCCATTAAACCTCCAATGATATATGCAACCTGCCAATTCGCGAAATGAATTCCAGTAAAGGTGTTTAAAAAATCACCAATTGCTTCGCCTTTCGATCCAACCAATGAGGCGACAACAGCTCCTAATGCTCCAAACGTTACGATAATCATAGTACCGTAACCACGTTTTTCCTTTGACATCATTTCAGAAACAAGCGTGATTCCAGCTCCTAATTCACCCGCCAGACCAATTCCAGCAATTACACGAATTACCGCATACGTTGTAACATCTGTCACAAAGGCATTGGCTAGGTTTGCCACAGAATACAGCAAAATGGAACCAAAAAGCACTTTCAACCGACCTTTCTTATCACCTAAAATCCCCCAAAGCAAGCCACCAATCAACATTCCAAGCATTTGCATATTGAACAAAAACTTACCAGTAGATGCAATTAAAGCTTCCGAAGCTCCTTGCATAATTTGCGTCAAACTCTCTGCTTTTACGACACCAAACAGCACTAAATCATAAATATCAACAAAGTAGCCCAAGGCTGCAACAATTAATATAAGTGCGATCTGACGATTTTTCTTTTGATTTTTAGTAGCATTCATACGGCTAAAATAATTGAAAACTTTTAAGAATAAATGAAATCCCTTTCAACAATCAAACTTCACAATGAAATCAGTATCTTCGTATTCGATGAACATGGATGAAATATACATGCAGCGGTGCATAGATTTAGCGCGATTAGGTCACTTATCTGTTGCACCTAATCCAATGGTTGGTGCCGTAATTGTTCATAATGATAAAATTATCGGGGAAGGATTTCATCAAAAATTTGGCGAAGCGCATGCGGAAGTCAATGCAATTCGATCTGTTAAACATCCAGAATTATTAAGCGAATCTACCATTTATGTGTCCTTGGAACCATGTGCTCATCATGGGAAAACACCACCCTGCTCGGATTTAATCGTTGAAAACAAACTAAAACGTGTTGTGATTGGATGCAAAGATTCTTTTTCAAAAGTCAGTGGAAAAGGAATTGACAAACTTAAAAAAGCTGGAATCGAGGTAGAAGTTGGTGTTTTAGAGGCGCAATGTCGTGATTTGAATAAACGTTTTTTCACCTTTCACGAACGACAACGACCTTATGTTATTTTAAAATGGGCACAATCAAAAGATGGCTACTTGGATAAATTACGTCTAGCAGACGAAGTTGGTGTTAATTGGATTTCGGCTCCAGAAACAAAAGCCTTGGTTCACAAATGGCGTGCTGAAGAACAAAGTATTTTGGTTGGACGTAAAACCGTTCAAAATGACGACCCCTCTTTAACAGTTCGTGAATTCAGCGGCAATAATCCAACGCGCATTATCATCGACAGTCAATTGCAGTTATCATCAGATGCCAACATTTTTTCGGATGAAGCTCAAACAATTATTTTCAATCGTGTAAAAAACGAAGTAAAAAACAACATTGAGTGGATTCGCATTGCCGAAACCAATACGCGATTGATTTTAGACGAACTTTACAAACGAAACATCTTATCAGTATTTGTAGAAGGAGGAAGTAGAACTTTACAATATTTTATTTTCGACAATGTTTGGGATGAAGCACGCATAATTGTTGGAAATTCAATTTTCGGAGAAGGTACAAAAGCGCCAATCATTAGCAAAGTTCCAACTTACAGTTATTCTTTTTCAAGCGATACTATTCACCATTATTTCAGAAAATGATTCCATTAATCATCAGTATTCTTTGTTCAAGTGTCATTTTTGTCATTTTCAAACTCTTCCCGAAATATGGCATAAATACATTTCAAGCCATTGTTTTTAATTATTTCACAGCTTTCACATGTGGAATTTTGTTGTTTGGAAAAGATTGGAATCCAAAAGCACTAGAAACTGGAAACTGGCCTTATTTCGTGATATTATCCGCTATTTTATTTATTTCATTGTTCATAGTAATGGGAATAAGTTCTCAACGAAATGGAGTTGCTTTGACATCCATTGCCGGAAAAATGAGCATGGGATTATCGATGTTATTCATGATTGGTTTATATAGTGAACCTTTATCCTTTTTGAAAATTATTGGAATTCTATTGGCGTTTTTAGGCGTTTTTCTTGTGTCTTTTGCAAAATCGACCGATGGAAAAAGTTCCAATTCGATTTGGTTATTGGTTCTCTTATTTGTTGGAAGTGCAATTTTAGACGTGGTGTTGAATTACGTTCAAAAATATGAATTTGAACACATTCCTGCCTCGCTGTTTTCTGCTTTCGGGTTTGGATTAGCAGGAATGATTGGCCTGAGTATATTAATAGTTCAAATTGCGCGTAAAAAAGCAACCTTTGAATTGAAGAATATCTTTGCTGGAATACTTTTGGGTATACCAAATTACTTTTCGATTTACCTATTAATTCTTTCCTATAAATCAACTGGATGGACCGATTCAACAGTTTTAGCAATTATGAATGTTTCGACTGTTTTAATCTCAGCTGTTATTGGATTTATTGCTTTTCGGGAAAATGTTACACTTCAAAAAATCATTGGTTTACTTGCAGCTGTGAGCGCCATTATATTACTTTATTTCGCAAATCTTAATTAAAAACAGATGAAAATTTATCCATTAAACACAGGCAATTTTAAGTTAGACGGTGGAGCAATGTTCGGTGTTGTACCGAAAACCATGTGGTCAAAAACGAATCCTGCCGATCAAAACAATATGTGTGATTGGTCGATGCGCAGCATGTTAATTGAAGATGGAGATCGTTTGATTTTAATTGATGCAGGAATTGGGGACAAACAATCAGAAAAGTTCTTTTCACACTATTATTTGTTTGGAGATGATAGTTTACAAGGTAACTTAAAAGCATTAGGCTTTTCACCAGACGATATTACGGATGTTTTTTTGACACATTTACATTTTGATCATTGCGGTGGTGCCATTCGTTGGAACAAAAATCGAACTGGATTTGAGCCTGTTTTTAAGAATGCGATTTACTGGAGTACAGAAAATCATTGGCAATGGGCAACTGTTCCAAACGCTCGTGAAAAAGCTTCTTTTTTAAGTGAAAACATCCTTCCAATTCAAGAAAGTGGACAATTAAAATTCGTAGAACGCACGGGTGATTTCACAAAAAATGTGTTTCCAAATTTCGATGTATTGTTTGTTGATGGTCACACTGAAAGTATGATGATTCCACATATTCAATACAAAGGAAAAACCATCGTTTTTATGGCTGATCTTTTACCAAGTGTTGGACATATTCCACTTCCTTATGTTATGGGCTACGATACGCGTCCCTTGTTGACATTATCCGAAAAAGAGAAATTCTTACATACGGCAACTACGGAAAATTTTATTTTGTTCTTGGAACATGACAGTATGAATGAATGTTGCTCTTTGCAAATGACAGACAAAGGTGTACGTTTAGATCAGACCTATCGATTCAGTGATTTGTTTTAAATTGGTTGAGGATTAGGCAATGACCGATTGCAAAATTCAACTATTTAATTTTTACAATCTATAATGCTCAAAAAAATGCTATTTTAAGTAAAACATTGATTCATGAACCAATATCTACTTTCCATTCTCAGAGAAGTTAACACGATTATTATTCCTGGTGTAGGCGCATTGACCATTACAAATGCTGCAACAGGCGAAATCATGTTTATGCCATATCTCAAATTTGACGACGGCAAACTCGCCCAACATATCTCCGAGAAAGAAGGAATGGAATTGAATGATGCGAAAAACCTTGTGGCTAAATACGTCCGTGAGATTGAAGCGCAATTGAATATTGGTGAATCGTATGACATGTATCAATTTGGTTCCTTTTACAAAAACAGCGAAGGAGAAATAGAATTTAAACCATGGAATGGAATTAACGAAATTCAAAGTTCTGAAACTCTGATTAATCAATCGAATATTGAACCAGAACCAACAACAGACAACACGATCGATAACATTGAAATTGTTGAAGAACCCATTCAAGCAGAACCATTAATTAATGAACCTGAAATTTCGAATAACGAAAACATCCTTCAACTCAAGAAAGAACACCAAGAAAAAGAAACCGAAGATGAGCTTGATACAGCGTCTTCAGTAGCTGAATTTGTAGTAGAAGAAACGATTCATCCTGTTATTTCAGAAATACGTGAAGAATCAATCCCTGAAACTATTTATACAGAAGAACAGCAGTGGAATGACGATTTGGATTTACCTCCTATCAATTCAAAAATTGAACGTCCGAAAAAACCTATCATTGAAAAAGTTCAAAAAGACAAAAAGCGTAAATCATCTGCAAAAATCATTATTATCACCTTTGCTTTTCTTTTAATTGGTGGAGGAACAACTGTTGTTTTAATGCGTAATCAGTTGGGGATAACAATTCCTTTCTTCAGTGCTTCAAAGGAATCAACAGAAGTTAAATCGACAAAATCCACGAAATCAACAGTTGAAGAAGAAACAACTACTGAAACAGAACCAACAGAGATTGATGAAACAGTAGAAAAATCTACTACCGAATCACCAGTTGAATCAGTGCTTGAAGAACAAAGCGCTTCGAATACATCAAAAATGATTCAAACCTCAACGGGAAGTGTAAATCCTTCTCAACCATTTCACGTGATAGCAGGTGCGTTCAAAGAAAAAAGTAATGCAGAGCGTTTTAGAGATCGATTAAGAGAGAGTGGAAATTCCAACTCAGAAATCATTGGGGAATTCGATGGATTATTTATGGTAAGCGTTACTTCACGTAGTAATCTACAAGACGCCCAGGAAGCACAAAAAACAAATACGACAATTTCTAAATCTTGGATCTTTAGATTTCCTTAAAGTTTTCCCATCAAATCCATTAAGCGATTTGAATAACCCGCTTCATTATCGTACCAACCAACGACTTTCACCATGTGATTGATAACACTCGTTAACTCAGCGTCAAACAAACAGCTAGCAGGATTACCTAGAATATCAACAGAAACAATTGGATCTTCCGTGTAGGCTAAAATTCCTTTTAAATAGGTTTCTGATGCTCGTTTCATTTCCGCATTGATTTGCTCTACGGTCGGCGGATTTTTTACCACCATGGTCAAATCTGTAAATGAGCCATCTGGCACAGGAACACGCACACCGCAACCGCCAATTTTACCTTCTAAATCTGGAAATATTTTAGTGATTGCTTTTGCTGCACCGGTTGAAGTTGGAACGATTGACTGAGCAGCAGCCCTTGCTCTTCTTAAATCCTTGTGTGGCGCATCATGTAAGCGTTGATCAGTTGTGTAACTATGAATCGTTGTGATATAAGCACTTTCGATATCACATAACTTACGCATAACCATAACCATTGGAGCGGCATTGTTAGTCGTACATGAAGCATTAGAAAGCACAACATCTGTTTCAGCTATTTGATCATCATTTACACCTAGAACTATCGTTTTAATTTCTTCACTTGCCGATGGAGCAGAAATAACAACCTTTTTCGCTCCTCCGATTAAATGGTTGGATGCAGTTTCATTGGTTAAAAACAAACCCGTTGATTCCAACACGATATCCACACCATATTGTCCCCAAGGAATTTGAGAAGGGTCTTTTTCTTGAGTAAACACTATTGTCTTCCCATTTTCAAAAACTAGTTTATTTCCTTGAAGTACGAATGAAAGATTTAAACCGCGATGTACACTGTCGTATTTCAGCAAATGGGCGAGTGTTTTAATATCAGAAACATCATTTACAACAGCAACATCAACCGTGGTTGAATTCAATGCTAAGCGTGTAAAATATCGCCCTATTCTTCCAAAACCATTTACCCCAATGACTTTCATACTTTTTTATCCAAAATTAATATTCCACATTGAAACTAACATTTCTTTTAACAAAAAAGGGGAAGATAAATCTTCCCCTTTTCAATTGCATTTACAATTTTAGTATTTCAATTGAACGAAACCGTGCTCTGTAACTTCACGTCCTCCTTCAAATGTTGCCTTTATTATGTAGAAATAAGTTCCTTCGTCTACTAAATCACCGCCAGATGTTTTACCATCCCAACCTCCAGCTGGATCAGAATATTCATATATTACATTACCCCAACGATTCAAAATTGAACAATTGAATTCAGCAATTCCATCATATTGAACAAAGAAAATATTGTTTCCAACTGTTGAAGATAACGAGACAATATTTGGTGCTATTAATGAACATATTTTATTGCCAATAGTCGCTGTATCGATTATTGTATAACACTCATTTGAACCTGTAACAATATAATTTCCTGGAGAATTAACAGTAATATTCGGTGTTGTCTCACCTGTACTCCACAAGAAACTGTTCACAGTACTATTCACATTTGCACTCAATATGATTGATGCACCTTCACAAATAACAGAATCAAACGTTTCGGTCCACGCATAAGGCGGATAGTAAATCTCAGCAGTAAGCACGTTATTACAAGCATTATCCGTATAAGTCACTGTGTAAGTTCCAGGCGTTGAGGTGGCTATCTGTGGATTCTCCATAGTTGGAGTATTAATTACAATAGCTGTATCAGCACATGACCAAACCCCTCCTGCGTATGACGTAGTTCCTTGAACTTGATAAGTCATAAAACATCCCAATCCATTATCAAAAATGGTTGGCAAAGGTTGAACAAACAAAGTAACAGTTGTATCATATTCACAACCGAAGTCGTCAACAATATTGTATTGATAAGAATAATTACCTGGTGAATTTGGTTGAACCACGATCAATGTATCATTTTGACCAGAAACGATTGTAGGATCACTTGACCAAAAATCACTTACCACAATGTTTTGATATCCTTGCATTCCTGGAAAGAAAGATTGATCAAAATACAATCCCCATTCAAAAATGTAACCATCATCAATACCCAAGTTATCTTGTACAAAGATTGTCCAGTTACCATTAACTGGGCAACCTGCCAAACTTGCAAATGTCGTTTCTGGTGCATAAACTGAAGAAGGATCCATTGAGTTTCCAGCGGATAATGGCGGAGTGCCAGCAACAGCGGCAACAGGAACAGTATTACCTAAATTTGAAGTTAATGGACCGATTGTGTTAAATACTGAACTAAAGCAATATTCCCAACCTTCACCAGCGCCACCGCCTCCACTATCATCGTATGGATGTCCCATAAATGTTCCACCACCACTATTTCCTCCAGGAATAAATCCAGGATTATATGAATTTACCAAAGGTACAGTTGTTCCGTTAGGACATTGTAACCAGATTTCTAAGTCACCCAAATAGGAATGTTCCATCGTAATACATACTTGATTCAAATCTTGAGCATTTGAAATAGTAGCTCCAGCAGGGAATCCACCAATTGAGATCGGCGCTTGATACTGTTGACCTGAACCATCCGGTAAATAAGTCAGCCCAGCAAAATTTCCTCCCAAATTAAAATTTCCTTCGGGTATCGATACACCTACTGTATCTGTTGCAGTAACTCCTCCAAGTAAATTTGTATTTTGACCAAGACAAACAGTATCTTCAAGTGGGCCAGTTCCGGCAAAACTTGGCAGTTGGGAAACTCGAACTTTACAAATGATGTGGTCGACTTGAGGAAAATCATCTGTCAATTTTAAATCAATCAAATAACCCGCACGTGCTGGGGGTGTAAACCAAATAGAATCATTATTTGGATAAGTGTTTCCATCCGTTACATACCAATCAAAATCAATTGTTGAATTGACATTTTGAGAATATCCATATCCAGTTGATTCCAGCGAATAAGGAAAGCTTGGTGTCGCAACAATTAAAATACTATCTCCAAAACAAACATCAATGTATCCCGTATCAATTGGATCAATTGCATTTGGGCCTGTTCCGTTCACATAAGCTTGTAAGTGTGGTGTAAATGGTTGAAATTGGTTACCACATTGAACGTTCGCATCCCAACCTGTTCCTTGAACTGAACCATTCGACACAAATACTACTGTCAAACATCCACTTGGGTTATTCCATGATGCTTGATGAGTAAATCCTGTTGGATCCGTCACCGAGTTGTGCACTCCTAAAAGTGGTGATGAAGCCGTTGGTCCATCATACACATAAATAAAATCTGAACCATCAACATCGAAGGTAAAGCCTGCGTTGATAGCCATAGTGATTGACATTTTTGTTCCCAACGTCAAATCAGGACAAAATGTTATTGTATCATTATAATTAGCTGGATAATTCGCTCCACCACCTGGATCTTGGAAATTCGTTCCACTAACACCAAATGTGTTACAATCAGCTGGGTTACTTTGAGGATAACCTGCATCCCCCATCAATACTGTTTGACTATACAAGCTAGCAAAGGAAAGTAGAAATAGAGCTGTGAGTAAAAATATCTTTTTCATAATATTACTTTTTGCTTGAAAATTCTTGGTTCAACACAATTGATGATTTAACCACTAACATTTTTGTCGTACCTTGAATTAAAAAATATTGATTTTCGTTTTCAATTATTGATAAACCCAAATCTTGATAATTTAATTTCGACATGTTTGGCACAGAAACAACCTTGAATTCTGAAGTTGATTTCCCTGAAGGCATCTCAATAACATAACAAGCATTGTGGGTAGAATAATTGATTAATTCATATTTTTTTGAATCAACTTTTTTTAACGTTTTCATTTCCTCAGAAGAATACTTTTTACTCAACGTTTCATCAACTTTTTGAGAAAAAGAATAACAACTAAAGAATAGCGAAACAGCGAGAAATAAGAAATGTTTCATAAACTTTTTGTTTTGTTTAAGCATAGACCCAAATTGTTTAAAAAAAGTTGCATTTGGGGATAAAAGTTAATTTTTATCAAGGCTAAAATTAATAATTAAAGTTAGTTTTGCAATATTAAACAGCGACATTTAAACAGAATGGAAAATTTAGAATTAGAGAAGATTGCTTCACAAGTAAGACGAGATATTTTAAGAATGGTATCTGAAGTGAATTCTGGTCATCCAGGTGGCTCTTTAGGTTGTGCCGATTTTTTAACTTTATTGTATTTTGAAGTTATGAACCATGACCCAAAAGCTTTTACTATGGATGGTAAAAATGAAGATTTGTTTTTCTTGTCTAACGGTCACATATCTCCAGTTTGGTACAGCGTATTAGCACGCGCTGGCTATTTTCCAGTTGCTGATTTAGGAACTTTCAGAAAGTTGTCATCTAAGCTTCAAGGTCACCCATCAACCGATAAAAAATTACCAGGCATCCGAATGGCATCTGGTTCTTTAGGTCAAGGTTTATCTGTTGCTATCGGTGCTGCATTGACAAAAAAAATAAATGGAGACAATTCTCTTGTATACTGTTTGCATGGTGACGGAGAATTACAGGAAGGACAAATTTGGGAAGCGGCAATGTATGCTTCAGCAAATAAGGTTGATAATGTAATTGCAACCATTGATTACAACGGTCGCCAAATTGATGGAGACGTTGAAACAGTATTATCCTTGGGCAACTTAGGCCAAAAATGGCAAGCTTTTGGCTGGGAAGTTCTTGAAATGAACGGACACCATATGCAAGAAATGAAAAACACGGTGGCAAAAGCTCAATTATTATGTGGAAATGGCAAACCAGTAGTGATCATAATGAAAACAGAAATGGGTCAAGGAGTTGACTTTATGATGGGCTCTCACAAATGGCACGGTGTTGCACCAAATCCTGAACAATTAGCGAACGCCTTAGGTCAGCTTGAGGAAACTTTAGGAGATTATTAATTGAAAAAACTCCTCCTCATAGCATTTTTGTTTTCTGTTCCTCTAGTTTTTGGACAGGAGAAACTGACGCGAATCCTATTTATTTTGGATGCATCAAATAGTATGAATGCAAAATGGGAAGGAACACAAACGCGTATTGAAGCAGCAAAAGAGCTTCTTGCTCAAAGTGTAGATAGTTTAAAAGGGACACCAAACCTTGAAATTGCATTGCGTGTGTATGGTCATCAGTCTCCAATTACTGCAACGTTTGAAGATTGCAACGATACCAAACTCGAAATACCATTTGGAGCAGATAATTACGATAAAGTTAAATATCGCATCAAATCGGTAGTAGCAAAAGGTACAACTCCGATTGCACGGTCTTTAGAGGCCGCAGCAGCCGATTTTCCTGACCAAAACTCGCGTAACATTATCATTTTAATAACGGACGGACTAGAAGCCTGTGATAACGACCCATGTGTCATCGCAAAAAAACTTAAGGATAAAGGTGTGAAAGTTACACCATTCGTGATTGGTCTTGGCATGGATTTATCTTATCTCGAAAAATTCAATTGTATTGGAGAATATGCCGATGCCGAAACAAAAGACGCTTTTAGAAACGTTCTGAAAAATGTTGTTACAAAAGCTTTGGTAAACACGACCGTTCAGATTAATTTAAATGATATTTACAAAGTTCCAAAGGAAACTGATGTAACAATGTTCTTATACGAAGCCGGTACCAAAAATTTAAAATACACCTTTGTTCATACTATCAATCGCTACGGAAATCCAGACACGCTAATTATTGACCCAACAATAAAGTATGATTTGGTAGTTAACACACTACCAATGATTGAAAAAAAGAACATTGTTTTGCAAAAAAACACGCACAACACAATTATTCTCGATGCACCCCAAGGTTATATCAAACCTCGATTCGTAAATGCAACAAAGCAATATCCATTGGAAATTCGTGTCATGCAAACGAATAAACCAGCTACAATCAATGTTCAAAAAGTGAACACAAATGGAAAATACATCGTAGGAAAATATGATCTTGAAATATTGACACTTCCGCGGACCTATGTTACTGTTGATGTAACTCAAAGTAGCACAGCGAATGTTGATATTCAAGCTCCAGGATTGTTTTCCTACAAAACTACCAATTACGTGGTTGCTCAAATTTTCGTAATCCGTGAAAATGGTAACATGGAGTGGGTTTGTAATTTAGATGAAACTTTATTAAACGGTGGATTCCAATTACAACCCGGAAATTATCGATTGGTTTATCGCCAAAAAAGTCTCAAATCGTCTTCTTATACAATTGAGAAGAACTTTAGAATATATTCAAATAAAACAACAACATTAACATTTTAAACATGAAGGAATTCGAAATTCTTGGAAATAAAGACACTCGCTCAGGTTTTGGTGAAGGATTAGCGGAATTAGGTAGAACAAACGAAAACGTTGTGGCACTTTGCGCTGACCTTACAGGCTCTTTGAAAATGGATGCTTTTTTAAAAGAAAACCCAGAACGATTTTTTCAAGTAGGAATTGCTGAAGCAAACATGATGAGTTTGGCTGCTGGTATGACAATTGGCGGAAAAATTCCTTATACTGGAACTTTCGCGAATTTCTCTACAGGTCGTGTTTATGACCAAATTCGTCAATCAATTGCTTACTCTCAAAAGAATGTAAAAATATGTGCTTCTCACGCTGGACTAACGTTGGGTGAAGACGGTGCAACACATCAAATTTTGGAAGATATTGGGATGATGAAAATGTTGCCAAACATGACAGTAATTGTTCCTGCTGACTTCAACCAAACAAAACAAGCAACGATTGCCATTGCAGAGCATAATGGTCCAGTGTATTTACGTTTTGGTCGTCCGGTAATGCCAATTTTCGTAAAGCCAGATGCAAAATTTGAAATTGGTAAAGCGGATGTTTTAACTGAAGGCACAGATGTAACTATCATTGCATGTGGTCACTTGGTTTGGAAATCAATTGAGGCGGCTAAAGAACTGGAAGCTGAAGGAATTTCTGTTGAATTAATCAACATGCACACAATTAAACCACTAGACATTCAAGCAATTTTGAAATCAGTTCAAAAAACAAAATGTGTTGTTACTGCTGAGGAACATATGATGAACGGTGGATTAGGTGATTCTGTTGCTCAAGTGTTAGCGCAAAACTATCTTGCACCACAAGAATATGTTGCCGTAAATGACTCTTTTGGTGAAAGTGGAACACCTATGGAATTAATGACGAAATACGGAATTGATACGGCTGATGTTGTCAAAGCAGCTAAAAAAGCAATTGCCCGTAAAAACGCATAAATCAAGTGGCGTTCATTCGCCTAGAAAAAATAATTACGTAATTTTAAACCGTCTAGCGCACGTTGGACGGTTTTTTTGTGAGTAAGATGTCAAGAAATTCAGAATTTATTCAAAAGCTTGGTCAAACCAATCAAAGTCCTTATTTAATCGATGTTGATCGTGCTGAAGGAATTTACATTTACGACAAAGCAAACAAAGCATACATGGATATGATTGCAGGCGTTGCAGTTAGCAACATTGGTCACAATCATCCAAAGATAACGCAAGCGTTAAAAACCCAAATTGACAAGCATTTGCACGTCATGGTTTACGGAGAATTTATTCAAGATTCTCAATTGGCATTTGCTCAACGATTGATTGGTTTACTTCCTGACTCGTTGAACTCTGTTTACGCTGTAAATTCAGGAACAGAAGCAAATGAAGCCGCTCTAAAATTGGCAAAACGCGTAACAGGTAGAACAGAACTTGTTTCATTTAGAGGTTCTTATCATGGGTCAACGCATGGTTCAATGAGTGTTTCGGGGAATGAAATCAAAAAACAAGCTTTTCGACCATTACTACCAGACGTTCGTTTTTTACAACATAATTCGATTCCAGATTTAGCACAAATCACTACAAAAACTGCTGGGGTTATCCTTGAAACAATACAAGGTGATGCTGGCGTTCGTGTGCCTTCTCAAGAATTTATATTTGCCTTAAGAAAGCGCTGCACAGAAGTTGGTGCCTTATTGATTTTCGACGAAATCCAATGTGGAATGGGTCGTGCAGGTAAATTATTTGCATTTGAGCATTTCGATGTTGTTCCGGATGTTTTAACGTTAGGAAAAGCACTTGGCGGAGGAATGCCAATCGGTGCACTTGTTTCATCGCATGAAAACTTGTGGGAATTCACCTACAATCCGATGTTGGGACATATCACAACGTTTGGTGGACATCCCGTTATCTGCGCGTCAGCAAATGCCTTTCTTGAAATAATGGAAACTGAAGTTAATTTAGAAGAAGTGGAACGTTTGGGCGCATTATTGGAATCTATCATTGGACAAAGTGAAGAAATCAAAGAAATTCGACGTATTGGGATGATGTTTGCCTTCGACATGGAATCATTTGAACGCGTTGAAAAAGTGGTAAAACGTTGCTTAGAAAAAGGATTGATAAGTTTTTGGTTCCTTTCACATCCCTATAGTTTTAGACTATCTCCACCATTAACAATTACAGAAGATGAAATACGAAAAGCAGGTGAGATTATCCTCTCTTCAATTCAAGAAACTGCTGAATAAAAACTAAATTTCCTTTAATAAAAAATCAATGTGAGCAAATTGCTCCTTTGTGTTTTTAACCTTCGAACGAAAGTACGATTCGCGTTTTTTAGATCTGTATTTCTTAGTAGCAACACCAAAACTTAAAGCACCCGCTAGATTCGTTATTAATGGAATTTTTGGTCCAAATTGAGGGTCAATTGGTTCAATATCTTCTACATGAATGGCTAATTCTTCATTCAATTGCATTTCAATTAAATTCGATTTTAAGGTATTCGAATAATTAGCGAAGCGTTCAATTGCTTCTTCTTCGATTTTTTTCGATTTTAAAATTTTATCAGCTTGAAATTGAATATCCTTTAACTGACGAAATAAATTGTCAATGCTCATTTTTCGTGATGAATGGTTAACCCAAAATTACGCAATCTTTACTTTATGGTTGCCGGAATTTTATCAACATCCGCTGAAGGAATGAATTTAATAGAACTGGTATTCACACAATGACGTGTGTCTTTATCGGTAAACCCTTCCCCGATGAAAACATGCCCCAAATGTCCTTCGCAATTGTTGCAAATTATTTCAACACGCATACCATCGGCATCAGGTACCCGTTTTACTGAACCTTCAATTTCATCATCAAAACTTGGCCAACCACAATGCGAATCAAACTTATCTTCTGATTTATACAAGGGATTATTGCATTGACGACAAATGTATAAACCTTCGTCTTTTTTTAAGTAATAATCACCTGTAAACGGACGATCCGTCGCTTTTTGAAGGATTACACGTTGTTCTTGTTCTGTAAGCTTATTGTAATTTTTTGTTGAATCCATTTGTGTATTATTTGAAGTTGATTGGGCTTGACATCCTGTCAGAAGTCCAAAAAATAGGGTGAAAAAAAGAAATTTCATATACATGTTTTTCTTTGAAACGCATGAGCACTCCATAAAGTTCATTGTTAACAAATTTTAGCTTTTGTTTCTTGAATAGCAATAAATTCTAACATCTTTTCATGCACTGTTTTCAATTCTTCATTCGTAATACAATATGGTGGATTGATGAAAATAATATTTCCAAGAGGTCTTAACAACAAACCATTTTCCAAGAAAAAACCATAAGCTTCATCACGAATATTCGAAAAGTAAGAAGATTCACCTGAAACCTTCAATTCAATTGCTAGAATCGTTCCCAAACACCTTACATTTTCTACTGCTTTAGATGATAGTTGTATTTTGAAACGATTATTTACTTCCGAAATTCGTTTGACATTTTCCCACGTTGAGGCTTGTTCAAACAAATCCAAACTAGCACATGCAGCTGCGCACGACAATGGATTTCCCGTAAACGAATGTCCATGCAACAAAGCTTTTGTCTTTTCCTCCGACAAAAAAACTTCGTAAATCTCAGTTGTTGCAACTGTCAAACCTAAAGGCAAAACACCTCCAGTTAATCCCTTTGATAGGCAAATGATATCAGGTACTATTTCTGTATGTTGAAACGCAAAATAAGTTCCAGTTCTTCCCCAGGCGGTCATGACTTCATCTAAAATCACTTTGACATCATGTTGCTTCGCTAAGTTTACCAATCGTTCTAAAAACACGGCTGAATACATGCGCATTCCAGCAGATCCTTGTACCAATGGTTCTAGAATCATCGCTGCAAATTCGTTGGTTTTAAATAACAATTCAGCTTGGTGCAGTAGCTGCTCTTCATTTTTTTCAGTCGGGAATTCAATAAAATCTACATCAAAAAAGAAATGCTCAAAAGGTTCATTAAAATAACCCCGTTGACCGATTGCCATTGCGCCAAAGGTATCACCATGATATGCACCATTCGTTGCTAGGATGCGTTTCTTAGGTTCTTGTTTATTGTGCCAATATTGAAATACCATCTTCAAAGCTACCTCAACAGCCGTAGATCCATTATCTGAGAAAAATACTTTCGCTAAAGGATTTGGAAGCAAATTCACGATTCGTTCTGCTAATTCAACAGCTTTAGGATGTGTCGCACCAGCAAAAATGGCATGATCAATTTGCTTAAATTGTTCATTGATTGCGTTTCCAATGTGCTCATTTCCATGCCCGTGCACATTTACCCACCAAGAAGAATTACAATCTATGTATTCTTTCCCATCAGCAGTAAACAAGGTGGTATTCTTCGCTCCCACCAATTCCAATGGTTCTGGCGCCGTTTGCATTTGTGTAAACGGATGCCAAACGAATTCCTTGTCTTTTTTCAATAAATCAGACATCTTACAAACAATTTAGTTCTTTTAATATACTCGCTTGTTGTTGCACAAAATCGGCTGTGACTTCACTTGCTATTGGAATACGCATCAAAAAAGGAACATTCGAATGAGTTAAAATAAATGATTCGGTTGCTGGATTTTCATCTCCGACAAACACAAGTCCTTTTATTGTTATACCACGATTTTGAAGTGCTTCAATGGTCAACAATGTATGATTAATACTTCCAACGTAATGACGTGAAACGATAATGACAGGCAAATTCCATAGTTTGAATGCGTCAATAAGCAAATCCGTTTCATTAATTGGAACCATAAGTCCACCAGCACCTTCAACTAGTAAATTACGATTGGTTTCAGGCAAATTCAATTCCGAAAGTTGAAGTTCAATTCCGTCAATTGCAGCTGAAGCGTGAGGTGACATCGGTTCTGTCAAACGATATCGTTCAGGTAAAATATGTACTCGTTCATCCGTCAAACGATCGATTTTAAGACTGTCTGAATTTTCTAATTCACCAGACTGAATTGGTTTCCAGTAATCTGCTTCAAGTGCTTGAGCAACAATTGCACTCACTACAGTCTTCCCAACATCAGTTCCAATTCCAGTAATGAGGTATTTTTTTTGTTCCATCTTCGTGCAAATTATGGCTACAAAGATATTTCAAACACCAATACCGAACACTTGAAAAGGAAAAAAGAGCGATTTATTGGAAAAATGATTTCAATGGCTTTCCTTTAACGTAAACTTCTTCCAGTCTACATTCACCATTCAAAACGCGAATTGTTGCATACGCTCCGTTTGAGTCGATTTGTACTGATTCCATCAACAGTTCTTCTGCAGATTTTGCTTTAGATTCATTGATAAAGTACTTTCCAATGTTATCTAGTTGAATTTCTGCTTTACCATTATAGACATTATAAACAGTGCATTTTACGTAGTCATCGTGAATGGGCGCTTGAATCGTAACTTTTGAGAAATAAGAAAATCCATTTTCGTCTTTTTCTAACACTACAAATCCAGCATCTCCTTCTTCCATTGTTTGATCACAATCAACAGAAAAATCATAATTCAGCATCAAGTATTTACCTCTAAATGGATCAAACGGATCAAAGCCTTCTAATTTTACTTTATGTTGATGCCCTTTTTCCAAAATTGCCTCCGACGAGAAAATAATGTAGATTGGAACCGCAATGAGTACCAATGCAAAAACAAAAAATATGATCTTTTTACTCATCCTAATTAAGATTCAAATTCATCTTGCGAATTGCGATGAATCAATAAGAACATAAAGCCAACACCTATAAAGAAAATTCCTTTTATCCAGAATGCTACATCCATATCAAAATAACGAACCCACATTAAATTTGAAATAACAAATAAACCATAGAACATATTCAACACACTGCTGAAGCGTCTTCCTTTGATTAACGCATTAATGCCAAAACCAAGAACAAAGAAATTCACAAACAGACAAGCGAAAGATACCATGTCAAAATCCAATTCTTCTTTTATGTAATGTACACTAAATAGCGCCAACACTAAAATTGGTGTTGATAGGATGTAACGGTTTAATTCAACACCTTTTAATCGTTGACGAATTCCGATAATTGTTAAGATAATCATTAAAGCAAAGCCACTAAAATAGAAACTCAATTGTTCGTCATTCCAACTTCCAATTTGACGTATGTCATTCACCCCAAAAATGTAAGGGAAGATTTCTTCAACAGTGAAATAAATCAATGTGTAGAATAAAACAAAGAGTGAAATCGTCTGAAAAGGACGTCCTAAACTGCTAATGTTACCGTTGTAATATCGTTTCCCTAATAAGTAATAACCAATTACAATAGAGGTTGTCCACCACAAATAACCAGATTTAACAATGACGGGCATTGCAACCAAAAACAAAACCCCAATTAACCAACCTAAAAAGATGGATCGAAAGCCTTGCTTGTCAGCTTGTTTGTTCAGTGTTATATAAAAATGTGGAAGAACTCCCAATAAGAAAAACCAGAAATAATAATATTTATCGTTAAGTGAGAAATCAGAAGGTCCGAACAAATTAAAACCAAAATTTGGAACCAAAAACTTACAAGCTAAAAGCAAATAGAAAAAGGCAATTCCTGATGCACGAGCGATATAAAACAGAGGAATTGTCAAACAAAGCCACACAAAAATGAAGAAATCGATATCGCCATCCATTTGATACGTCTGACTTACCAGTGCCATACTTGCACCAATCATGAGCATCAAAAACAAGGAAGAGGCTTCAATCCAAGAAGAAGATTTGCTGTGTTTAAAAACCGCTAAATAGTAAATAAAAATTCCGGCAATTACTGGGACAAAACTGATAACTCCTCTCACGTTTTTCGGGAAATCATCCCAATTGTGCGAAACAATTGAAAACACACCTGCTGAAATGAAAGTAGCACCAATTAATGCAGTTATTACCAAGAACAATTTCCCAACCGACTTGGTTTGATTGCCAATAAAATTTTGAATTTCTTTGTTCGCGACTGCAGGAAGTAATCCGTTTCGTTCTAGTGAATTCAGAAAGTTTGATAGTGCTAGATTGTTCATTCTTATTCTCTTTTATTCGTCAATTTGACCTATTATTGACGGAAAAGATAAGCAGAAAAACGAAAGTTACTACCCTTTTTTAAAAATTAACTTCTCAATTGAGCATTTAATTTTACTTCCAATTCAACTCGAATTTTATCCATTACAGCATCAATTTGCTGGTCTTTCAAGGTTTGTTCTGCATCTTGGAAAATGAATGAAACCGCATATGATTTTTTGCCTTCTTCAAGATTTTTACCTTCGTAAACATCGAACAAACCAACCTCTTTCAACAATTTCTTATCACATGCTTTAGCAATTGCTTCTATTTCAGCAAATGTTGTTGATGTATTCAATAGCAGCGAAAAATCGCGACGTACAGCAAATGTTTTTGGCAATTCTGTGTATTTCACTTTCACGTACTGCAAACATTCCAAGATCGCATCCCAATCTAAATCGGCAACAAAAACATCTGATTTGATACCAAATTGTTTCTTAGCAGCATTCGTTATCCAACCAATTTCACCAACTTTTTTCTTCAAGACTGAAAGCTGAACACCTTCTTGTAAAAGAGACGTTTTCAATGCCGATTCAGAAAGCATACCTCCCAGTCCTAAACGATTGAAAACAGCGTTGACCAAACCTTTAATCGTGTAATAACTTACCGCATCTTTATTTGAATTCCATGATTCATGTTCTTTCTTGCCAGAAACAGCAATCATCAAGCGTTTGTTTTCTGAATAACCGCTTTCGTATTTATGATACGTCTTTCCAAATTCAAAGATTTTCAAATCTGCATTCTGACGATTTTGATTGTGCTCAATCACTTCCAATGCATTGAACAACAAAGATTGACGCATCACATCTAATTCTTGACTCAAAGGATTCAACATTGGAACATTGCGTTCAGATCTTAATGCTTCGCGCCCTAATTTCTCAACGTAAGCAGAAGAAGTCAAGGAATTGTTTAAGGTTTCAATGTATCCTTTTCCAACCAACATTTCAGAAATTACAGTTTGAACCTTTTCAATATTTGGTTTTGGGAAAACACCGATTGATGTGTTCAATTTTTCTGGCAACGGAACATTGTTGAAGCCATAAATACGCAATACTTCTTCCACAACATCCGCTTCACGCGTCACATCAACACGATAAGCAGGAATTTCCAATTGTCCAATTCCATTTTCTTCAGAACGAACCTGAATATCCAAGCTATTCAAAATGGATTTCATATCATTTTCACTGATCGCTGAACCAATTAAACGATTGCAACGTTCGTAGCTAAATTCAACGTGTTTATTTTCAATTTTTGAAGGATAGATTTCAGCAATTTCCATGGCTACTTCTCCACCAGCAACTTCTTGAATCAACAAAGCAGCACGCTTCAAGGCATAATCTGTCAGATTAGGATCTACACCACGTTCAAAACGGAAACTTGCATCGGTATTCAATCCATGGAACTTCGCTGTTTTACGCACTGAAACAGGATTAAAATAAGCCGATTCCAAGAACATATCAACCGTGTCATCTTTGATTCCTGATTGAGATCCACCAAAAACACCGGCAATACAAAGATTATCAGATCCATTTGTAATCATCAAGTTCTCATTTGATAGCTCACGTGTTACATTATCCAATGTTTCAAATTTCTCACCTTGTTTCGCTGTTTTTACAACGATTTTTCCATTTAACGCTCGCACATCAAACGCGTGTAAGGGCGTACCCAATTCACGCATCACGAAATTTGTCACATCCACTACATTATTAATTGGAGACAAACCAACAGCACGTAAACTATTTTGCAACCAAGCTGGAGAAGGTTTAATTGAAACACCTTTGATTGTAAGCCCCAGATAACGTGGACATAACTCTGTATTTTCTACCGAAACAGCAACTTTCAAATCGTTCGAATTCACCTTAAAAGCATCAACAGTTGGTAAATTCAACTGCAATTCTGCATTATTATGATAGTTCAGATAAGCAATTAAATCACGCGCTACACCAATGTGCCCCATCGCATCTGCACGGTTTGGTGTCAAACCGATTTCTAGTTGGTAATCATCTTCTAATTCAAACAATTTAGCAGCTGGTGTTCCAACAGGCGTCGATGGATCCAATACTAAAATTCCTGCATGAGATTCACCCAAACCAAGTTCATCTTCGGCGCACAACATTCCACATGATTCAACACCACGAATTTTAGAAACTTTTATTTTCAGAGGTTCTTCTGGACTGGGATATAAAGTACATCCAACAGTTGCTAAAATTACTTTTTGTCCTGCAGCGACATTCGGTGCACCACAAACAACTTGTATTGGTTCTGCTCCAATTGTTACTGTCGTAACTTTCAATTTATCAGCATCTGGGTGCTTTTCACACGTCAAAACTTCAGCAACAACCACACCTTCCAATCCACCTTTAACGGCTTCGATTTTTTCAACGCTTTCCACTTCCAACCCTGTTTCGGTTAGAATTCTCCCCATTTCTTCAGCTGTTAGATCTGTATTTACATACTTTTTCAACCAATTGTAAGATACTTTCATTGTGTGCTTTTAAATTGAACTGCGAATTTAATGATTCTAGTCAAATAATTAATCAAGTAAATCCTTTAAAAACGGCTGAAACATGCGCATTTAAAAAAATAATATTTCTTTAATTCAATCTGACTTAGTTGTTCGTATTTTTGCATACATCTTATTGATTCAATATACGTTATGCGCCTGTTTCTATTGATTTTTTTCATGATTTCAAGTTTTGCTGCTCTTTCTCAACAAAAGAGTACAATTAGTGGCTACCTTACTGATTCTAAAAGCGGCGAAGCGTTGATTGGAGCTAAAGTGTATATTCCTTCATTAAAAGTTGGCGCAGAAACGAATACCTATGGATTTTACTCCTTGACAGTCGATAAAGGAACATACACAATTGAATTTAGATTCACGGGACTTGAAACACTTACGAAAGAATTCGATTTGAACCAGGACGTAAGTTTCAATTATGAAATGGGGACAACCGAAAAACAACTGGAAGAAATAACTGTAAGCGCAAAAAAAGGAGAGAACATTAATTCTACGAAAATCGGTCAAATAGAATTAGACGTTGAAAAAATCAAAACACTCCCAGCTTTTATGGGCGAAGTTGACATCATTAAAACTATCCAATTATTACCTGGTGTTTCTTCTGTTTCTGAAGGTGGACAAGGATTTTATGTGCGTGGTGGTGGACCAGATCAAAATTTGGTACTACTGGACGAAGGTGTAGTTTACAACGCAGCCCATTTGTTTGGTTTCTTTTCGGTTTTCAATGCTGACGCAGTTAAAAGTGTCAATTTAATTAAAGGCGGAATGCCAGCGAATTATGGTGGACGAATGGCTTCTGTTTTAGAAGTAAACATGAACGAAGGGAACAACAAAAAATTCAAAGTTAAAGGCGGATTAGGCGTAATTTCTTCTCGACTTACAGTTGAAGGGCCATTGAAAAAAGACAAAGGTTCATTCATTATTTCGGGGCGAAGAACATATATCGATGTAATCATGAAAGCGGCAATTCCAGATTCATCACCTTTTGCTGGTTCAGGTTATTATTTTTATGATTTGAACTTAAAGTTGAATTATCGCCTTGGACCAAAAGACCGTATTTTCTTGAGCGGATATTACGGAAAAGATCAATTTAATTTTGGAAGTAAGGAAGATGACTTCAAAGTTGAAATGCCTTGGGGTAATGGAATTGCAGCATTACGTTGGAATCATCAATACTCTAACAAACTTTTTATGAATGTGATTACCACATTTTCGGATTATCAATTCAGTTTTGGTTCAGCGCAAGACGAATTCCAAATAAAATTAAAGTCAGGAGTGCGTGATTTAACGGCCAAAGTCGATTTTTCTTACTATCCTTCCACACGTCACAAAGTAAAATGGGGAGCAGAAACAATTCATCACACGTTTAATCCATCAAGTGTGTCAGCTCAATCGCAAGATGTGGTTTTCGACACAGGAACACCAGAAATGCTGTATTCGTTCGAAAGTGCACTTTATGCCATGGACGAATTTGATGTGACAGAAAAACTTAAAATCAACGCTGGATTGCGTTACAGTATGTTTCAACACGTTGGACCATTCACGCGCTATGTAAAAGGTGACATTAGTACACCCGACACATCGATAACCTACTCGAACGGTGATATTGTCAAATTCTACGATGGTCTTGAACCACGATTCTCAGGACGTTGGTTAATCAATGAGAATAATTCCATCAAATTCGGATATTCTTATAATTACCAATATGTGCATTTGACTTCATTGAGTGCTGTTTCATTACCAACAGACATTTGGTATCCATCAACCGATAAAGCGAAACCTCAGCAAGGGTGGCAAGGAACAGTTGGTTATTTCAGAAACTTTTTCAAAAACAAATATGAAGGTTCTGTAGAAGTCTATTACAAAGGCATGAAAAACCTGATTGAATTCAAAGAAGGTGCTTTGCCAGGTGATAATTTGAACGACAACACAGACAACCTATTGGTTTTCGGAAAAGGATGGGCATATGGAATAGAGTTTTTCTTTAAGAAATCTGTCGGAAAATTAACAGGCTGGGTTGGTTACACTTGGGCAAAAACAGAACGTAAATTTCCAGATTTAAACAACGGAAATGTATTTCCAGCGAAGTATGACAGAAGACATGACTTAACTGTTGTTGCAGGTTACAAATTGAATGACCGATGGACTTTTGGCGCATCCTTTATCTATGCAACAGGAAACACATTAACACTTCCATCATCTTGGTATGTACAAGAACAAAACTTATTATTCAATTATGGCGCTCGAAATTCAACACGAATGGCTCCATATCACCGATTGGATTTATCTGCAACGCTTTACGACAAAGCCTATAAAACAAAGACAGATGAAATCACGGGTGAAACAATTCAGGTGAAAAAGAAATTTAGAAGCAATTGGTCCTTTTCGTGTTACAATGTGTACAACAGAGCAAACCCGTTCTTCTTGTATGTTGACAATGATGGAGACTTTTTAAACGGAGATTTTAAAATATCCGTGAAACAAGTGACATTGTTCCCAATCATTCCAAGTGTGACATGGAACTTTGAATTTTAATTTTGAAAAAAATAAGCTATGAAAAATATTCTACCACTCATATTAATTCTGCTGCTTTTTTCTTGTTCGAAAGAAGTAAAAATCGATATTCCCGGCTATGAAGAGCAATTGTGCATCGATGGATCTATCGAAACAGGTATGCCTCCAATTGTATTATTATCTAAATCGCAGGATATCTATTCGCCAACAAACTTGGATGCCTTTTTAAATAGTTTTATTTCTGGTGCAACGGTAACAGTTAGCAACGGAAGCAGCTCTGTTGTCTTAGATGAAATATGCACTGATAACCTGCCTGCTGGAACAGAAGCTCTAGCAGCTCAATTGTTTGGTATTCCAGTTACAGACTTAGCAAATTATCATTTGTGTGCATACACAACGTTGAACACAAGTGTCTGGGGAGAAGTTGGTAAAACTTATTATTTAACGGTTTCATACGACGGAAAAACATACACTTCATCAACGCAAATTGTGCAACCTACAAATTTGGTAAATTCTTTCTGGAAACCGGACGCTGGATTGACAGATTGGGGTTATTCCTGGGCTACTCTTACTGATCCAGCAAATCAATATGATGGATATAAATGGGAAGTGAAGCGTATCAATATTGGAATTGATGGAAATCCGAGAGATGCATTTTTCACAAAAACATACAATCCCTTTTTTGATGATAATTTCTTCGATGGATTAACCTTTGAATTCTTTTATGAAAATCCAATGAGTTGGGATGACCCTGCAATTCCTGCCGAAGGGAAAGGGTATTTTCAGTTGGGTGATTCCGTTGTAATCAAACTTTCAAAAGTAGATCAAAACGTCTTTGAATTTTATGAAAAGAAATATTCTCAGCTTTTAAACGGTGGAAATCCTTTTGCAACACCTACAAACATTCCAACGAACATATCCGGAGGAGCATTGGGTGTTTGGGCTGGTTTTTCTCCAAGTTATGACACCTTATATTGTGTGCCATAATTAAAATGGAATCAATAGTATTTTTCTCCGATCAAGTAATTTTGAACGTAATCTTGAACGCCTTCTTCTAAAGTATGGAATCCACCATCATAGCCAGCTTCAAGCATTTTAGACATGTCTGCCTCAGTGAAATATTGGTATTTATCACGAATATCAATTGGCGTGTCGATGAAGGAAATATCTTCTGCTTTACTCATTCCTTTGAACGTATTTTTCGCTAAATCAAGGAAGGTACGCGCTTTACCAGAACCTAAATTGTAAATGCCAGAAGTTGGTTGTTTTTCTTTCAAGAACAAACAAACCTCAACAACATCTTTCACATAAACGAAATCACGCAATTGTCCACCATCTGTATAATCTGGATTGTGTGAACGGAACAATTTCATCCCGCCATTTTCATTGATTTGACGAAACGCATGAAAAATCACACTGGCCATTCGTCCTTTATGGTATTCATTTGGACCATACACATTGAAAAACTTCAATCCCGCCCAAAAAGGTGGAAATTTAGTTTGTTTCAAGACCCATTTATCAAAATCATTTTTAGAATCACCGTAAGGATTCAATGGTTTCAAACTTGGAATTACTGAATGATCGTCTTTGTATCCAAATTCTCCTAAACCATAAGTTGCAGCTGAACTCGCATACACCAATGGAATATTAAACTGAACGCAAGCTTTCCAAACAGCGATTGAATAATCAACATTCAATTCGTCGAAAATTGCTTTATTAAATTCAGTTGTATCTGTGCGTGCGCCAATGTGATAGATAAAATCAACTTCTTGTCCAAAATCTGCCAACCATTTAATAAAATCTTTACGACCTACTTTCGCTGTAATTGTTTTACCCTCTAAGTTCTTTGCTTTTTCTGTTTTTGAAAAATCATCTACAACAACGATGTCTTCATATCCCGCTTTGTTCAAACGACTTACCAAACAACTCCCGATAAATCCTGCCGCACCAGTAACTACAATCATTTGAAATTAGAAATTAGAATTTAGAAATTAGAGTTAGAATCTAGATGAGATTAAAATAAACCGTTGATTTCTCCATCAATTGCATTGATGATTTTACCTAAATCTTCTTGACTTTCTGGGAAGCGATTATTATCCACATCGATGATTAACAATTTTCCTTTGTCATAAGTTGAAATCCATGCTTCATAACGCTCGTTTAATCGTTTCAAGTAATCCAAACGGATACTTTCTTCATAATCGCGACCGCGTTGCTGAATTTGATTCACCAAAGTTGGAACACTAGCTCGCAAGTAAATCAATAAATCTGGTGAAGAAACGAATGAATCCATCAAGTTGAACAAGGAAAAGTAATTTTCAAAATCACGTGTTGTCATCAATCCCATCGAATGTAAATTCGGCGCAAAAATGAATGCATCTTCATAAATCGTGCGATCTTGAATTACATTTTTCTCTGTTTCTTGAATTTCTTGAATTTGCGTAAAACGACTGTTTAGATAATAAATCTGAAGATTGAACGACCAGCGTTGCATGTCTTCATAAAAATCATTCAAATAAGGATTTTGTTCCACATCTTCAAAATGCGTTTCCCATCCGTAATGCTTTGCTAACAACTTTGTTAGCGTAGTTTTTCCTGATCCGATATTTCCAGCAACAGCGATATGCATATTCATTCAAATTTAGACTGCCTAAATTACAACATTTGATCGAACTGACAAGGTTTAATCCTGTAAACTAAGCACGAATTTTAAAATTTTATTCTCTGTTCGAAAATAGAAAAAATTACCAGAAAGTGCCACATCTTTTATTCCTTCTAACGGTAATTCAACTAGCAGTTGACTTTCATCCTCCCAATTGTGCAAAACCAAATGATTATTGTTCAGAGCGACCAGCGAATTCCCCTCAATAATAAAACTGGTAAAAGAACCAATATCATGCATATCAATCAGAGAACCGTAGAGGTCAAAACGATAAATTTTACCATCCGAACTTGCTAAGAACAATTCATTATTTACTTCTTGAATTGCAACAATACCTGCAATATTTAAAATGCCTTGGAGGTTTTTAATCTCTTGAAATTGATTTGTACCTCCCAAACTTAGGAGGATGAGCTTTGAATTTAATTGATCTACCACCCAGACTTTATCGGGCTGACCTGAAACAGCAACCATTGTAGCGTTACCAATATCAAAACCACTTAAATCAATGCATTCTTCTGATAATGTCAAGGTATTGTCCAACACACAAATCAATTGTTGTTCTTCTGAAAACGTTAGCAATTTCATCGTATTGATCGGTCGAAGAGATTTTAAATGTCCTAATGACTTAATACTTTGCGAAAATTTCTTTGCACCAAGAGAATCATACTTTTGAATTGTTCGATTTGCCGTAATATATACATTTCCTAAAACATCCACCGACCAACTATCATTTACACCAATAGAAAGTTCCAATTGCTTTGTCCATGTGTAATTTGTTGAATCTTGTGCCCAACAAAATCCAGTTAACAGTAATAATAAAACTACTACACTATTTTTCACTTTTGTATTTTTTGAGATTCAACGATTTGCAAGAGTTGTTCCAAAATTGTTCGATTGTTCACTAAACGCGGAACTTTGTTTTGTCCTCCCAACTTCCCTATCGATTTTAACCATGCTTCAAAGGTTCCTTCCGGCACAACTTTTAACAATGGAAAATCCATCACCATATTTTGATAACGTTTAGCGTCATAATCTGAATTAATTTCACGTAATTGTTCATCGAGCAATACTATAAATCGCTTTAAATCGTCTGGTTGCTGAACAAATTCAATTGCCCATTCATGTGCTCCTCGTTCAATTCCATCCATATAAACAGGACAAGCTGTGAACTCACGAATTTGTGCATTTGTTTTCAAACTTGCGTAAGCTACTGCTTTTTCAGCATTGTCAACAATCACCTCTTCACCAAACGTATTCAAGTAGCTTTTCGTACGTCCAGTGATTTTAAAACGAAACGGTAAGAGCGAAGTAAACTGAACGGTATCACCGATGATATAACGCCACAATCCGCCATTGGTAGAAATCACCATGGCATAATTTATACCCAATTCTACCTCAGTCAAATTCACAACTTCGGTGGAATTAACTCCGTCGAAAGAAGACATTGGAATAAACTCGTAGTAAATTCCATAATCCAACATGAGCAACAATTCATTCGAGTTCACCTGGTCTTGAATTCCAAAAAATCCCTCAGAAGCATTATAGGTTTCCACATAATTCATCTTGTCGTCGGGAATCAACTTCTTGAATTGCTCACGATATGGATCAAACGAAACACCACCGTGCATGAACAATTCCAGGTTCGGCCAGACTTCTTTCAAATTACTTTTCCCAGTGATTTCAAGAATTTTATTTGCCAAAACCATTGTCCAACTTGGAACACCTGCCAAAATCAATACATCTTCATGGATTGTACTTTCAGCCATGCGTTCAATTTTCGATTCCCATTCGCTCATCAGGGCAATTTCTTTTGCCGGAGTGCGACGCAATTCGGCCCACCAAGGTAAATTCTTCACAATGATTGCAGACAAATCACCGAAATAGGAATCGGTGCTCAAGTGATTGATTTGTGCGCTTCCTCCGACAATTAAGTGCTTTCCGTTGTACAATTTACGATTCGGATGATTGTTGTAATAGATCGCTAATAGGTCTTTTCCACCTTTGTAGTGACAATCTTCCAAAGATTCTTTCGTCACCGGAATGAATTTACTTCGAGCAGTTGTTGTTCCTGAAGATTTGGCGAACCATTTTGTATCAGAAGGCCACAAGAGATTTTGCTCTCCTTCCATCAATCTGTCAACAAAAGGCTGAACATTGTTGTACTCTTGAAGTGGAACAAACTTCCGAAAATCATCATACTTCCTGATGGAAGAAAAATTATGCGCCTGCCCCCATTCTGTGTGTTGAGCAGAAAAAATCATCTTTTCGAACAATTCCTGCTGTACCTCCAATGGATATTTTTTGAATAAATCGATTTGATGTATTCGTTTTTTGATGATCCAAGCAAATATCGAATTGAACGGCATTTTTCTTTGGGTGAATTTTTAACTAAAGTATGAAAATCAGACGACATAAAAAAAGCCATTCATTATCTGAATAGCTTTAACAGAGATTACTCTTTAAATATTGTTCTTGACGTAGAGATTAACCCCAGATCAAAATCGTAGCTAAAATAGCAAGTGCGATAATTGTGTAAATCGTACCTACTGCAGCTGTCGAACCTTCGAAGAAATTATCTGACATAACGTTTTGTTTTTTTTCAAAAGTATAAAATATTTTGACGTTTGAAACCGCTTTTTTAAACTTTCTTTACTTCATGAACAGAAAGTAGAATTTATGGAAGCTTATGACCCTGACTTTCAACAAAAAGTTCAAACCAATCTTCCAATTCAATTTCGATTTCCAATGCCTTATTGATAGTTTTTATACGGTCTAAATTGCCAGTGCCGATAACAGGATATATGTTCGCAGGATGCATCATCAGCCAAGCAAGTAATAGTTGATCAATTGTACTTTCATACTTATTTGCCATCTTACGCACTTTTACCTCAACCAGAGAAGGTTCTTGAAAAATAGTTCCCAAAGGCTTCCAAGCCAATGTTTGAATTGATTTAATTTGGTGAACATCCAATAGACCACTTTTCATTGCATCCAAGTTGGTCAATGAACATTCTATTTGATTCAATTCAATAGTTGAAGCTGTTTCTAAAAGACTAATTTGTGCTGCATTGAAATTAGAAACACCAAAATGGATTATTTTACCTTCTTCTTTTAACAATTCAATTATTTCTCCAATTTCTTCTGGATGCATTAAGGGACTTGGACGATGCAACAAGAGCGCATCTAGGTAATCAGTTCTAAGATTCAATAAGCTTTTTTCCACAGATTTACGGATATGCTTTTTTGAATAGTCATAATGTTTAAGCTGAATTGGATTATTTTCACACGGGTATTGTATACCACATTTTGAAATTATCTGAATTTTTTCACGATCAATCTGAGTCTGAACCAATGCATTACCAAATTCAGCCTCAGTGGTGTAAGCTCCGTAAATATCAGCGTGATCGAAGGTTGTTATACCATTTTCAAAACAGGTTTCAATTCTGGAAATATAATCTGTCAAAGAAAATGAATTCCCCCATTTTCCCCATCCCATTGCACCAGCGATGATTCTTGAATTTTCTTTCATAAGCATTAAACAAAAAAGCCACTCGAATTCGAATGGCCTTTAAAGAACTTCTCAATAGAATTAATCTCTAGAACCGAACAAACGAAGTAGAGATAAAAATAAGTTTACAAATAAAATGTACAATTGAAGTCCCCCAATCAATGATAATTTACTTCGATCCATGCCTGACAAGGTTTCATCTTGCGAAACCCCTTTCAATTGTTGCATATAATATGCAGTTAACCCTGTGAAAACAAATACTCCAATTGCTGATATGATGTAACTCAAGGTATCGCTATTCATGAAGAAATTTACAATTCCAGCGATAAATATACCGATGAAAACCATATACAATAAACTTCCGAATTTCGTTAAATCAGTATTTGTAGTGTAACCCAAAACCGCCATTGCAGCAAATGCTCCCGCAGCGACGAAGAATGTTGAAGCAATTGAAGCTTCAGTGTACACAATAAAAATGGTACTTAAACTCAATCCCATCAAAACAGAATAAAGAATAAACAAGCCCATCAACAACCCTAAAGACAAACGTCTGTAGGCCATTTGAATCAACAATCCTAAACCAACAGGAGCGAATGCAACAACATAGAATAACGGTGAAATTGCTCCTTCAGCCGTCAAAAAGTACTTTACAAAAAACACAGGCAATTGCTTACCGTTCTCAAACGTTATTTGTTCTCCAGCGCCAGCCATGTATGCGATAACACCTGAAATAGCTAAAGCAGCGAACATATAACTATATACACTACGAAAGAACTCGCGAGAAATTTCCTTCGTGTAGCCATCATTTGTATCTAAAATTGAATTCATAGGTTTAAAATTTGTTGTTAAACGTTAATGTAATTTTGCTTGCACTAAATTAATAAATTCTTTTCTCGTTGCATCATTTTTCAAAAACAATCCTGTAAAAGCGCTTGAAGTAGTTACTGAATTTTGCTTTTGAACGCCACGCATTTGCATACACATGTGTGAACATTCAATAACAACAGCTACTCCTTTCGGATTCAATGTACGCTGAATACAATCACGTATTTCAATTGTCAAACGCTCTTGTACTTGCAAACGACGTGAGTATGCATCTACAACGCGGGGAATTTTACTTAATCCAACTATTTTGCCATCCGGAATGTAAGCAACATGCGCTTTACCAAAAAATGGCAACATGTGGTGCTCGCACAACGAATAAACCTCAATGTCTTTAACAATAACCATCTCAGAATACTCTTCATGGAAAATTGCTTGTTTCACTAAATCATCAGGATTAATGTCATAACCGTGTGTTAAAAACTGCATTGCTTTTGCTACACGTTCAGGCGTTTTCAACAATCCTTCTCTGTTTGGATTCTCTCCTATTTGTTTTAGAACCTCTTCGTAGTGGTTTGCTAAATCCGATGTTATTTTATCGTCGTACATATCAATCTGTGTTAATGTTGAATGTTTAGAACACTCGCGAAGCTAATTTGTTCAAGAATCTCCTCTTTTGCAAATCACTGAGGGACACTGAGGTGATACAATGAGTGTGTCGAAATGCTCTCGAAGTGCACCTCTTTTGTCAATAAGGTTCGTTTCCTCCGTAATATTCAACAAAATTATTTTCGGTTTCAACCAATTTGATTTTCACCAACTCACCTCCAGCTTGTGCAATCGGATCTTTGATAATATCCCAAATTTGAATCACCATATTTTCTGTAGAAGCCAACATTCCTTTCAAAAATGGAACATCCAAATTTAAATTCTTGTGATCCAAAGGCTCTATGACCAGTTCTTTTAACAAAACACTCAACTCTTTTAAATTGATCACAAACCCAGTATCTTCATGCGGTTTACCTTTCACAGTAACATAAATAGCGAAATTGTGTCCATGCCAGTTTTTGTTTGAACATTTCCCAAACACTTCCCAATTCTTTTCCTCTGACCAATCCTCTCTCCACAATTTATGTGCAGCATTGAATGTCTCTCGACGTGTGATATAAACAGTTTTCACGATGCTAATTTTAAAGTACAAAGATAGTCAGAATTCGGAATTCACAATCGCAAATCATACCTTTGTATCATGGAAGAACGCTTAGATAAAATATTGTTGCAACGAAATTTGGTGAGTTCACGTGTTCGTGCGGAACAAATGATTCGTGAAGTTGGAGTGCGCGTTGACGGCAAACTAATCAATAAAACGGGAAAAAAATTCCCAATCGATTGCAAAATTGAAATTTTCCAAGAAGAAATTCCATGGGTTTCAAGAGGGGCCTTAAAAATCATTGAAGCGATAGAACTTTGGAAACCTACAATCAACGGTGGAATCATGATGGACATTGGTGCTTCAACGGGTGGATTTACAGAAGTCTTATTACACAATGGAGCTGCGAAAGTGTTTTGTGTGGATGTTGGCAAAGATCAATTACACGAAAAAATCAAAACAGATGAACGTATTGTCAATCTGGAAAAAACGCATGTTCGTGAGCTTACTTCTAACTTAATTAAAGATGAAATCGATGGCTGCGTGATTGATGTTTCTTTCATTTCCTTGGAAAAAATCTTTCCATTCATTCATGCTTTTTTGAAACCAGGAGCTTTTGTCATTGCACTTGTTAAACCTCAATTCGAGGTCGGAAAAGATAACATTGCTAAAGGTGGAATTGTAAAAAACAAAAGTCTGTATCCTGAGGTTATCGAAAAAATCAAAGCTTCAGCTAAATTGAACAATTTAATCTATCAGGATCATTGTGTATCCCCAATTTTAGGTGGCGACGGAAATCAAGAGTTTTTAATGCTTCTTCTGAAGGATTCGTAATTTCTCATTTTTCATTGGTGATTAACCTTCGTAAAAAAACGCTTTTTTAGAACCATTCAAAATAACCGTTTTGTATCTTTGTACTCAGTTATGAGTGAAGGAACAAAAAGACCATTCAGTGTGCGCGAAATTCGTGAAGAATTTCCTGCATTGCGCCAGTTGATTTACAACAAAAATTTGATTTATTTCGACAACGGAGCAACCTCGCAAAAGCCGAAAATTGTGCTTGACGCGATAAATATGTATTACTCGAAAGACAATGCTAATATTCACCGTGGAGTTCACTTCATGAGTCAAAAAGCGACAACAGAATATGAAGCATCGCGCATTACGATTCAGAAGTACATCAACGCAAAAAAATCAGAAGAGATTATTTTCACGAAAGGAACAACTGACGGAATCAACTTAGTTGCTTATTCGTTTGGTGAATTACTCTCTGCTGGAGATGAAATCATCATCACAGCGATGGAACACCATTCAAACATTGTTCCTTGGCAAATGCTTTGTCAGCGCAAAGGATTGAAACTTTGCGTGGTTCCAATTAACAAGAAAGGTGAATTAATCATGTCCGAATACGACAACATGTTGAATTCGAAAACCAAATTGGTTGCTGTTACACACATTTCGAACACACTTGGAACAATCAATCCGGTAAAAGAAATGGGAGCAAAAGCACATGCTGTTGGTGCAAAAATATTGGTAGACGGCGCTCAAAGTATTCAACACATGGCAATCGATGTGAAAGACATGGATTGTGATTTCTTCGTCTTTTCGGGCCACAAAGTGTTTGGTCCAACTGGAATCGGTGTTCTATATGGTAAAGAAGCAATTTTAGATAGCATGCCTCCGTACCAAGGTGGTGGAGATATGATTTCAAAAGTGACATTCGAGCGCACAACCTACAATGAATTACCTTTTAAATTTGAAGCAGGAACGCCTCACATTGCTGGGGGAATTTGTTTAGGAAAAGCATTTGAATTCCTTTCAAGTTTAGACATGGTTGCGATTCAGAAATACGAGAAAGAGTTAGCGGAATATGCGCAAGATATGCTTGACACCTTTGAAGGTTGTCGCATTATCGGCGAGGCAAAGAACAAAACATCTGTTGTTTCGTTTGTAATGGAAGGAATTCACCCTTTTGATATCGGAACATTGTTAGACAAACAAGGAATTGCAGTAAGAACAGGACATCATTGTACACAACCATTGATGGATTTCTTCGGTATTCCAGGAACGGTAAGGGCTTCATTTGCGTTTTACAACACGCGCGAAGAAGTTGATATGTTTATCGCGGCGGTTGAGAAGAGTATTAATATGTTGAAGTAGTTGGAATATAGAACATGGAGCATGGAGCTTTGACAATAAATAAATTTTTAGGGACGACGCGGTTCTTGAGTTTATCGAAAAATCGCGTCCAAAGAGGGAACACCATATAGAAAAAACCAAACTAATGCCTTTTGCCTAAATAGCTTAATAACTAGAAAAAATGACCATCGAAGAAAAACAACAGGAAATAATTGACGAGTTCAACATCTATGATGACTGGATGGAAAAGTACGAATACATCATCGAACTTGGAAAGGACCTTCCTATTATCGACCCAGATAAATTAACGAACGATCGATTAATCGAAGGATGTCAATCACGTGTTTGGTTGGACGCAGAAGTAAAAGATGGTAAAATGCAATTTTCAGCAGATTCAGATGCAATTATCACCAAAGGAATTATTGGTTTGTTGATTCGCGTAATGAATGATGAAACACCAGAAACCGTTGCAAAGACAGATTTACATTTCATCAAAGACATTGGTTTACAAGAACACCTCTCACCAACACGTGCGAATGGATTGGCAAGCATGGTGAAGAAAATGAAAATGGCCGCTATTCAAGCAACAATTAACAAATAAGTTTACACGAAAAGCAAGATGATTAATGCATTTAAATCGTGGCGCAATACTAAAAAAATGGAACAAGAAATTATCAAATTAGAAAATACAGTTGTTGAGGTTCTCAAAACAATTTATGACCCCGAAATTCCAGTTGACATTTTCGAATTAGGTTTAATTTATGAAGTGCGTATTGACGAAGATAAATTCGTAGAAATCGACATGACTTTAACTTCACCAAACTGTCCAGTGGCAGAAACAATGCCGAAGGAAGTTGAAGACAAAGTTGGAGCTATTGAAGGTGTTTCCGGATCGAAAGTAAACATTGTTTTTGATCCAGCTTGGGACAAAGACATGATGAGCGAAGAAGCGAAATTAGAATTGGGCTTTTTGTAGAATTGGACTTTAGGACATTAAGACGTTAAGACTACGGATTAAAGGACAAAAAGCTTTTCGGAATTAAAAAATCAAAAAAATGAGACGAGTAGTTATTACTGGAATTGGTGCGTTGACACCTATTGGAAATAATTTAAACGACTATTGGACGAATTTGAAAAAGGGTGTAAGCGGCGCTGCTCCAATTACCAAATTCGATACATCAAAATTTAAATCAACCTTTGCATGTGAGTTGAAAAACTTCGAACCAAAAGATTATTTCGATGTAAAGGAAATCCGTAAATACGATGCTTTCTCACAATATGCGCTAGTCGCAGTTGACGAAGCGGTGAAACATGGGAACATTGCTTTCGAAACCTTGAACAAAGACCGTATCGGTGTAATTTGGGGTTCAGGAAATGGAGGGATTCAAACCTTCCAAGATCAAATGATGGAATTTTGTGAAGGTGATGGAACACCGCGTTTCACACCTTTCTTTATTCCACGTATTTTGGTTGATATTGCCTCTGGGATTATTTCCATTAAATACGGTTTACGCGGCGTTAACTTCTGCCCAGTTTCTGCTTGTGCAACATCAAACACTGCCTTAATCGAAGCGTTTAATTACATAAAGTGGGACAAAGCAGATATGATTATTTCAGGTGGATCAGAAGCCGCAATCAATCAAGCTGCCATTGGAGGATTCTCTTCCGCAAAAGCCTTGTCAACCAGAAATGATTCTCCCGAAACTGCTTCTCGTCCGTTCGATGTTACGCGCGATGGTTTTGTCATGGGAGAGGGCGCTGGAGCAATGATTCTTGAAGAATATGAACACGCTAAAAAACGTGGTGCTACAATTTACGGAGAAGTAGTTGGAGGTGGAATGGCTGCAGATGCTTACCATCTAACAGGTACGCATCCAGAAGGTGATGGCGCTGTTTTAGGAATGACAGAAGCATTGCGCGAAGCTGGACTTTCCGCAGATCAAATTGATTACATCAACATGCACGCAACATCTACTGCTCTTGGCGATAATTCTGAATTAATTGCAGCAAAACGCGTATTCGGCGAACGAAAAACATTAGCAGTTTCCGCAACAAAGTCAATGACAGGACATTTATTGGGTGCAGCCGGAGCTATTGAAGGAATTGCCTGTGTGATGGCCTTGCAAGAAAATATAGTTCCTCCTACAATTAATACAACTGAAATTGAACCAGAATTTGTAGATTTATTCGATTTTCCATTGGGAAAAGCAAAAGAAAAGCAGTTGACGTATGCCATGAGTAATACCTTCGGTTTCGGAGGACACATTGCCAGCGTTATTTTTAAGAAATTTGAAGAGTAATTCTTCGCAATTTAAGTCATATGAAAAATACATTTTTAATTCTAGCTATTTTAGTTTCACACCTTTCATACGCACAAACCACTCGATCGATAGAAATAAAAGTGAAGGATACAGTTGAGCTAAAAGTAAAATCAGCTGATATGAAAATTTCAATTCCTCAAGCTTACTCCTACGAGGAACCAGAATATGACTACAGTTACGACGAATACGAGGACTCAGAATACGATGAAGAGTATGACTACGAATCTGAATATTACTACAATCATCTAAGCAAAAAAGAAAAACGTAGAGCAAAGAAAGCGAACCGTAAACTCGAAAAAGAAATGAAAAAATGGGAGAAATCGTATGCTTTAGAAAAAGAGGAAGTTCCCATGGTTACAGAAGAAATTTCGTTTGACGAAGTAATCAGTATCGATTCAGCAATGGTTGACTATTCGTTAGATTCTTACGATTCGTACAACTTAACGCTTGCAGAAAGAAAAGCGAAATGGATTACCTATTTAACACAAAACAACATTCCATTTGATACTCTTTCAAGTGATGAAAATAGCGAATATTACGATTACGAATCTTTCAATATTCAACTTAGAAATTTAACCTTAGATCAAATTCAATTAATGAATCAGTACGAAGATTCAGTATATAATACATACACAAGCATCACAAAAATGAACTTTGAATCGTTGGATTCAAAAATGGATGAAGTGTATGCTGATTTGTATAAAAAGGCGCAAACTCAAGCGAATTCATTGGCAAAAGTAATTGGAGCAACACCTGGAAAAGTGATTCGTGTTTACGAACCAGCAATTGATGTCGCAAATATTGGTGAGGCTTACAGTGAATTGCTAAAAGAACTGATGAAGAAAAATGACTATTCAACAGAGATGGAAAGTAAAACGACGAGTGTTGAGCGCATTTTCGTATTTGAGATAAAATAAAGCGAATGGTTAAGGACCTTTGGATCAATCTTCCTGTCAAAAACATTCAACAATCGAAACAGTTTTTTACTGATTTGGGTTTTGAATTCAACTCAAACTATGCTGAAACATTGGATACAGCATGCTTAATGATCGGTTCTAAAAAAACCATTGTCATGTTGTTTTCTGAATCAATGTTTGAAAAGATCAATCAGTTTCCATTAACAGATAGAACTCAATCATCCAGTGCATTGTTTTCCTTTGATGTAGAATCCCGTCAAGAAATCGATGACTTGGCTGAAAAAGTAGAACTAGCCGGCGGACAGTTGTTTGGGAAACCTGCTGAACACCAAGGTTGGATGTATGGTTGTGCTTTTGTCGATTTGGATGGTCATCGCTGGAATGCTCTTTACATGGATTATTCAAAATTGAATAAATAAACATAATTTATTCAATCAATTAAAGTTGATTTCTGCTTCAATCTGTTGAGAAAAGCGTATCTTTCTAAAACGATTCATAAAGAAGCAATGAAAACACCTTCCAAATTTAAAGCAAAAATTAAACGCTTTTGGAAACTCATCGGTCCAGGACTTGTTACAGGTGCTAGTGATGATGATCCATCTGGAATTGCAACATACTCTCAAGCGGGTGCGGCTTTTGGACTTGCAACACTTTGGACTTCAATTGTCGCGTTTCCATTGATGGCTGTGATTCAACAAATGTGTGCTCGAATTGGTCTTGTAACGTCTCAAGGATTAACGGGAACCTTGAAAAAACACTACTCACGTCCAATCTTGTACGTGATGCTTTTGTTCAGTTTCCCTGCTATCGTCATGAACATTGGAGCGGATATCGCAGGAATGGGTGCGGTTGGGAATTTACTTTTCCCTTCCATCGATGCAATGTTCTTTAGTGTGTTTTTCACGCTGCTGTTATTAGGTTTAATAATTTATCTACCTTATCAAAAAATTGCTAAAGTGCTCAAGTACTTGTGCATCGTTATGCTTGTCTATTTTGTTGTTCCATTTTTATACAAACAAGATTTTGGAGAAATTGCAAAAGCAACATTTATACCGACGATTCACCTTGATAAGGACTTTATGGCGATTTTAGTTGGTATTTTAGGCACAACCATTTCACCCTATTTATTCTTTTGGCAAGCATCCGTGGAAGTGGAAGAAATGAAAAACAAGACAAAACATGTAATGGTCAATAAAAAAATCTTGAACGAGATGAAACAGGATGTTGATTTTGGAATGACCTTTTCAGGATTTGTGATGTTCTTCATAATATTAACCACTGGAACCGTTTTATACAAAGGAGGCGTGCATCAAATCGACACAGTAGAACAAGCAGCAATGGCACTTAAACCCTTAGCAGGAAACATGGCTTACTTGCTTTTTGCGATTGGTGTAATTGGAACGGGATTAATTGCAATTCCTGTGCTCAGCGGATCGCTTTCCTACATCTTCACCGAAACATTCGGATGGGAACAAGGATTGGACAAAAAATTCCACGAAGCAAAAGGTTTTTATGTCATTATCGCAATTTCTCTTCTATTAGGTTTAAGCATGAATTACCTTGGGATCTCACCTATTCAATCATTGATTTACACAGCTATTCTTTACGGAGTAACAGCACCCGTTTTAATTGCAATCATCTTGCACATTTCGAACAATAAAGCGATAATGGGTAAAAATGTGAATGGACTTTGGACAAATATCCTTGGTTTCATTGCTTTTCTAATCATGACTGTTGCGGCAGTTTACTTATTGTACCTGCAATTTTTCGAGTAAATTCTTCAACTTATTAAGAACTAATCTTTTTTAGCTGACTGAATGTTAAATAATTGAATAATTCCAATCTGTTCTAATAGATCTTTTTCTACTTTTAAAGTCGATAAAACGACGAAAATGAAAAGAATTGGAATAATTGGAGGTGGGTTTTCAGGATCATTAACGGCCATTCAGTTGATTCACAAAAGTGAAGCATGTGAAATCATTCTAATCAATGAACATGAAAGCTTTAACAAAGGCTTCGCTTACAATCCCTATTCTGACAAGCAATTGCTGAACGTAATCACTGGAAAAATGAGTGCTTTTGCGGATCAACCTGATCATTTCTTGGATTGGGTGATGCAACAAGCAGATTTCAAAGACCGTGACCGCACCTTAATTGCCAATTCATTTTTATCGCGTAAACTCTATGGTGATTACCTCGTGGATGTTTGGAAAACAAATGTTCCGCTTGCAACAACCAAAGGAATTAAAATAACTATACTCGATCAATTTGTAGTTGATTTAGACATTGCACCAACGATAGTAACAATGGTTTTGGACAATGGAGAATCACTTGAAGTAGATCAATGTGTAATTGCCACAGGAAATCAAGTTCCACGCAATCCAATCATTCAAAATACAGCTTTCTATCCAAACAAAAATTATTTCCAAAACCCTTGGATCCGAGCGGCGGTAAAAGATGTTGATCCAAACTTGCCTGTCATGATTGTTGGAAATGGATTAACCATGGTTGATACTGTTCTTGGACTCAAAGAAAATGGCTTCAACAGAGAAATCTATTCTATATCTCCAAAAGGATTTAATATTCTACCACATCGTCACAACGGATTAAAATACGATAAACTGGTTGAAGAATTGACCGAAAACATGTCTTTGCGTGAAATCTATCAATTGGTAAGCAAACACATTAAAACAGTGCGTGAATATGGCGTATCTGCTGAACCAGTTATTGATTCGTTGCGTCCGCACACACAACGTTTGTGGAAAGGATTAAGTGAAGCAGAAAAGGCGCTGTTTATGTCACGTTTGCGCCATTTGTGGGGCGTTGCGCGTCACCGTATTCCATTGCATACGCACGATAAAATTCAACAATTGCGCATCGATGGTAAACTGCACATTCATTCAGGTAGAATTGTAGATTTCAAGCAGCTGTCGAATGGAATTGAAGTGAGTTATTTCGACAAAAAAGAAGGAACTACCAAAGCAATAGTCGTTTCTCGCATCATTAATTGCACGGGACCAGAAACGGATTTGCGCAATGTCGAAAAAAGCTTTTTAAAGAATTGCTTACTCAAAGGCGACATTGTACAGGATGCCTTGAAACTTGGAATCAATGCCAATACAGAAACATTCCAGGTAAAAAAAGCGGATGGCACTTTCCATTCCAATGTCTTTACCTTAGGCGGAAATCTAAAAGGAGAATTGTGGGAATCGACGGCTGTGAACGAATTGCGTACGCAAACAGAGCGATTGGCGGAAGTGTTAAAATGAACAAGAGAACTTATCTCTTCAATCAGTAAACTAAGAATTATTTACTGAAGAAAATTTATCATAAGACATTCAACGACTTTTCCTTATTTTCGCACAACAACATTTCGAAATTATGAAAACACAAACATTCTTTTCATTCAAACCACTCTTTTCTTTGTTCGCATTCATGTGTTTGTTCACTACCGCAGTTGCTCAACCAACAACAACACCACAAACAATTGATGTCATTTACATGAAAGACGGACGTGTTTTGCAAGGGCAAATTTTGATTTTCGAGGAAAAAGATGGTGACATAACCTTTCAAGATTCGTACGGAAGAAAATACTCCATCACACGTGAAGAATACAAATACTTCGAGGAAAATCAAGTACCAAAAGAACGAAGAAACAAGCGCGATACTGTTCTATTGGTTCGAAAAGAAAATGAACTTGAGTTTTCCCTAGGATTAAGCTATGGCTGGTACAATCCAAGTTCAAGTTTTACGTCAGACGCTTATTATTCTAATAATTTCAATAATAATTCATTTTACCCAATCAATGTCCATGCAGGAATTGGAAAGTACTTTAACCGCAAACATTTCGTAGGATTAAATGCTGATTTTTCAATTATCTCAATCGCCGCTCCTGTAATCAATTTGAACGGAAGATATGCATACCAATACGATGCCTACAAGAAAAATACAGCATGCTATGTTCCGGTAGAATTCGGTTATACTTCCCTTGTAAACTCGACCAGCTTTTATGTGAATGATACAATTTCTACGGGCCCAAATTCTTGGACAACTCAGATTGACACCAAATTAAATACGAAAGCAATAAATATTGGAATTGGTCATGGTTTTAACTTCATGCTGAAAAATAAACATTCAATCGCTCTCGAGGTATTGGTCTATAAGTACTTTATTATGAGTGAAACATTCCAAGGGCAAATGCATGGAACTCCAACTTTCAGCACAAGCCCAATCGGTGGGAAATTAGCAGTTTATGTTAACATATAAATTCGTGATTACCTGCGGTGCTGCCTTCGGCGGTTGTGATTTGTGATTCGTGATTCTGTATGCGTAATTCCCTGCCTGTCGTAGCCTACAGCGCAGATAGGGTAATTAATTGATCATTGTTAAATTAATTCATTGCTACATTAACACATTGCTACATTAATAAATTGCTACATTAATACATTGCTACATTAATACATTGCTACATTAAATACCATGGGATTCAACATCGTTCTTATTGAACCGGAAATACCAAATAACACCGGAAACATTGGCCGATTGACTTTGGCTTCTGGTTCTACCTTGCATTTGGTGAAACCGTTTGGTTTTGAAATAACAGATGCGCGATTGAAACGAGCAGGATTGGATTATTGGCAACACATCAACATCGTTGAATATGAAAATGTAGATGCCTTTTTTGCCCAACATACCGATAAACAGTTTGCGTTTTTCTCAAGTCATGGCACTAAGAACCTGTGGGATATTCCTTTTGAAGAAGACATGTTTTTGGTCTTTGGAAAAGAATCGGTTGGACTCTCAAAAGAAATCACAGACACTTACCCAAATGATCTATATAAGATTCCTTTGTACAGTGATAAAATAAGAAGTTTGAATTTAGGAAATGCTGTTGGAATCGTCACTTACGAAGGACTGCGCCAAATCAATTCCAAAATCATTAAAAAATGATCATCCTTTTACAATTCCAGCGCTAAATAACGTGCTGTGTGGGATGTATCTTTTGCTTTCTTCACCACTTGTTCTGGTGTTCCTTCAGCAATGATCATACCTCCACCCTTTCCGCCTTCAGGACCAACATCAATTATGTGATCAGCCACTTTAACGATGTCTAAATTGTGCTCAATCACCAAAACCGTGTTTCCTTCATCAGCCAAACGCTGCAACACTTCCAATAACATGCGAATGTCTTCAAAGTGCAACCCTGTCGAAGGCTCATCTAAGATATAAAAAGTGTTACCAGTGCTTTTCTTCGCTAACTCTGAAGAAAGCTTAATGCGTTGTGCTTCTCCTCCTGATAAAGTTGTTGATGGTTGACCCAATTTAACATAGCCCAAACCAACGCTTTTCAACGTTGCTAATGGACGATAAATCTTCGGAATCGCTTCAAAAAACGGAGTTGCGTCTTCAATGGTCATATCCAACACATCAGAAATGGATTTTCCTTTGTAACGCACTTCTAATGTCTCACGGTTGTAGCGCTTTCCATTGCACGTTTCACATTCCACATAAACATCTGGAAGGAAATTCATTTCAATCATTTTCAAGCCTCCACCACTGCAGGTTTCACAGCGCCCACCAGAAACATTAAAAGAAAAACGTCCAGCTTTGTAACCGCGAATTTGCGCTTCTGGTAAACCTGCAAACAAGGAACGAATTTCATCAAACACTTTTGTGTAGGTTGCAGGATTCGAACGTGGTGTTCGCCCAATTGGACTTTGATCTATTTCAATCACTTTGTCCAAATGCTCCAATCCTTCTATGCTTTTATAAGGCAAAGGCTTTTTCACACCATTGTAGATGTGTGCCAATAAAATCGGGTATAGAGTTTGATTGATCAATGACGATTTCCCACTTCCCGAAACACCAGTAATACAACAAAATGTTCCCAACGGAATTTTTAAATCCACATTCTTTAGGTTGTGACCCGTTGCGCCTTTCATGCTTAGGAACTTACCATTCCCTTTTCTGCGTTTCGCTGGAATCTCAATCTTTAATTCTCCCGTTAAGTATTTTGTCGTCAAGGAATCAACAGTATTCAATTCAGCAATTGCTGCAGCGTTGATAATTTGTCCGCCATGCATTCCAGCGCCAGGACCAATATCCACAACAAAATCCGCCGCTTCAATCATTTCCTTATCGTGCTCAACAACAATAACGGAATTGCCTGTGTCACGCAATCGTTTCAAGGAATTAATCAAGCGCGTATTATCACGTTGATGCAAACCAATTGAAGGTTCATCCAAGACGTATAAGACATTCATTAGTTCTGAACCAATTTGTGTTGCCAGTCGAATGCGTTGTGCTTCACCACCAGAAAGTGTTTTAGCAGATCGGTGCAAGGTCAAGTAATCCAAACCAACTTCCAAGATAAAGTTCAAGCGTGTATTGATTTCTTTTAAGATTTCTGTTCCGATGGTACGTTGATCGTTGCTTAACTTTGGTTCCAACTGCTTGAACCAATTCGCCAATTCTATCAAATCCATTTGTGCCAAGTCGCCAATGTGCAAGCCATCCAATTGAAAGAAGTGAGCTTCCTTTTTCAAGCGGGTTCCTTCGCATGTAGGACACACTTTCTTGTTCATGAAACTTTGTGCCCATCGTTGTATTGCAGCCGTACTTTCTTCCGAATGACGTGAAACAAAGTTGATGATTCCTTCGAAATACACCATTGTGTTTTTCTTTGATCGTTCGATGTCTTCGTTTCCATAAAGCAATACGTTCATAACCTCAATTGGAATTTCTTCCAGAGGAGTTGTAATCGAATATCCTTCCTGCGTTAGGTAGGATTCCAATTTATCAAAAATCCACGTGCGTTTGTATTCACCAATTGGTGCCAAACCACCTTTCTTAATCGACAATTTAGGATCTGGAACAATCTTCGATAAATCAGCTTCGGAAACTTCACCTAAACCACTGCATGTTTGACAAGCACCATACGGTGAATTGAATGAAAACAAACTTGGTTCAGGTTCAGGATATGAAATCCCAGAGGTTGGACACATCAACGAACGGCTGAAATGACGCACTTGCTCAGTCTCAAAATCCATTACCATCATCGCTTTACTTCCATGCTTCATTGAAGTAATCACAGAGTCGTAAATACGTTTACGGTCGTCCGCTTTAATAGCCAAACGATCGATTACAATATCAATGTCGTGAATCTTGTAACGATCCAGCTTCATTCCTTTTTCAATGTCCTTGATTTCACCATCAACACGCACTTTTGTGAAACCCATTTTCTGGATTTGTTCAAACAACTCGCGGTAATGACCTTTACGTCCTTTGATTTTTGGCGCTAGGAAAATAACTTTCTTTCCTTCGTATTGCTCGATGATTAAATCAACAATTTGATCGTCCGAATATTTTACCATCAATTCACCCGTTTCGTAAGAAACAGCAACGCCTATTCTTGCATAAAGCAAACGCAAGAAATCGTACACTTCAGTAATGGTGCCAACAGTTGAACGCGGAGAACGAGATACAGTCTTTTGTTCGATAGAAATCACAGGACTCAATCCATCAATCTTGTCCACATCAGGACGCTCTAAACCACCTAGAAACTGTCGTGCATAAGCAGAAAACGTTTCAATGTAACGACGTTGTCCTTCTGCAAAAATGGTATCAAAAGCCAGTGAGGACTTTCCACTTCCACTCAAGCCAGTAAACACCACCAACTTGTTTCGCGGAATGCGCAAATCAACATTTTTTAAATTGTGTTCACGTGCACCAAATACTTCGATATATCCTTCTTCGTTTTCTTCCACTTTACTTATACGATTCGTATGGTTTTAATTTCGTCCCTTCAGCTGGCAAAAGGATTGAATAAGTTTTATTGTTTTTAATTGTCAATTTATTTGTCAACAACCATGGATTCAGTTTGACTAATATCTTGTAGTTAAATCCTTGTTCGATTGCCCATTCTGCCAAATTCGGAATCGACTCTTTTACTACAACAGTTTTTGTCTTAAAAGGTTTATACAATTCAATCGCTTTCATGTCATACCCATACGCCTCAGGATTTTCAAAAATCAATTTCATGGCTAAGATTCTGAAAACATAGCGACCCGTTTCCGAGTTCATGTGCGTATCGAAATAGTTGTTTGTCCCTTGCCAACGCATATCGCTGCGAACGCCACCAATTCCACGATTGTATGAAGCGGCAGTTAAGACCCAATCTTTTAGCGTATCATGTGCTGTTTTCAAGTATTCACAGGCCGCAATTGTACTTTTTCTTATGTTCAAACGTTCGTCCACTTCCTCGTTCATAACAATATCATGTTCCTTTGCTGTGAAGGGCATAAATTGCCAAAATCCTTGAGCGCCAACAGGGCTAACAGCTTGAATCAAATTACTCTCAATTACCGCCAAGTATTTAAAATCTTCAGGAATGCCATTTGCTTTCAGTGTGTGTTCCATTTCAGGGAAGTAACGAGGTGCACGTTTCATGGCTTGAAAAGTTGAACTTTGAAAATACGCGTTGACTAAAATCTCTTTGTCCAATCGCTCGCGAATGTCTTCATCCTCCAAATTAATCTTTTCACCACAAAAGGTCATTTCTTTTGGCAAATCAGGAACAGTATGCAGTTTAGCTTCGTGAATTTCATTAGCCAATTCTTCGTGTTTTTTCTCAGCCTGACAAGCAAGCAAAGCAATAAATGGCACTAAAACAAGGATTACTTTCATCTGGAAATTTATAGCAAACGAAAGTAATGAAAATGAAAGAGATTTATTTCTTATTAGGCGGAAATTTGATCGTATTTCGATACAAATACGCGAAAATCAACAAGAAATAAAGAAGAAAGAAGATGATTGGGAAAATCATGTTCATCTGAATCATATAAATCATCAATAGCGACAACAAGAAGGAAATACCACCAATCAATACAAACACATACCAAACTTGTATATCCTTGAAACCAGCATACACTAAGTGATGCGTTGTGTGATCTTTTCCTCCAACCATTGGAGATTGACCGCGTTTCAAACGATTGATAACAACCGTCAATGTATCTGCCGCAGCCGGTGTAAATGCTACTAAAGTTACAATGATACTTGCCCATGCATTCGTTTCGGTTGAAGAACTCACATTCCACAAATATTTAACACCAAAAAACGCAACGAACAATCCAATGAATTGACTTCCAGCATCGCCCATGAACAGTTTTGAAGGATGTACATTGTAACGCAAAAATCCAATGATTGCTCCAATGACAGCAACCAAAGTTAATGTCCAAATATTTGTATTGAAATCAAAGATGATCCAGCCCCCAAACAAACAGGAAAGTAAAATGAATAAGACGGTTGTGCCTGTAATTCCGTCCATATTATCCAACATATTCAAAGAATTCATAATGATAATGACCCACAATACCGTCAAAGCCGCATCGATATAATAAATATGGAAAATATCAATGTAAGTTCCGGTCCAAACGAAAATCAACCCACAAAATATCTGAACAGCCAATTTCACCAAGGGTTTTGTATTGTAAGCATCATCTGCTAAGCCCATCAAAAAAGCCAAAGCACCAGCTACAAAAAGTCCAACGTATTGTTTATTATGAAAAATTACTTCATCATAGAAAACAATGGAGTAAGCAATCGCCGAAAACACAAAAACAATGTAGAAACTAACACCCCCGAGAGAAGGTTTAGATTCGTTACTCCAACGAACAACCACATCATTTTTGTTGCGAATCCCAAGTGATTTAGAAAAGTTCAATAACAATACATTACACAACATAGAAAGTAAAACACCTCCTAAACCAAAACTTGCTATTTGTAGTATATTGTCGATCACCTCTTTTTCTGTTAAAACGGACTCACAAAAGTATCAAATAATTTACCAATCTCGTCTTTACTTGACACTAAGGGAGTTATACAATTCCAATCAATCCCTAATTTGGAATCATTCCACAACAATGTCTCTTCATGGGACGGAGAATAATAATTGGTGCATTTATAAGAAAACAATGTATCTTCCTCCAGCGAAACAAAACCATGTGCGAAACCAGTTGGGATGTAAAATTGCAAACCATTTTCGGCAGATAATTCGACAATCGCATGTTGTCCGTAAGTTGGGGAATCCTTGCGCAAATCAACAGCTACATCCAGCACTTTTCCTTTTAATACAGAAACTAATTTACCTTGCGCAAACGGTGGTAACTGAAAGTGCAAACCGCGCAAGACATTCTTTTTGGAGCAGGAAACATTGTCTTGAACAAAAACGACATTATCACCTAACACGGCTTTATATTTCTCTTCATTGAACGATTCAAAAAAATACCCTCTATCATCGTGAAATCGGCGAGGCTCCATTAACACGAGCCCTTCAATGTCAAATTTCGTGCAATTCATCGTGTAAATTTACTAAGAATAAATGACCATAAACGTTTCAAGATGTTACCTTTTTCAATCTCATCATCACCTTCATAATAACCGTAACCGTAGTTGTAGCCATAACCGTAACCGTAACCATATGATGAGCGTTTTGTAGTTTGCACACCATTCAAAATCACATTCAATTGATTCAATTGCTGCATTTCAAACAATTCTTTCACACGGAACGCAAAGTTTCGTTTCGAATAGTGCGACTTAAATACATAAATAGGAATGTCCGCTTCCGTTAAGTTCTTAATACCATCTGACACCAAACCAATTGGTGGATTATCAATGATGATGACATCGTACGTTTGTTTCAACTCCTCAACAATTTCCTTAAAACGATCGCTCAACAACAATTCCGATGGATTAGGCGGAATTGGTCCTGCTGTTATAAAATCCAAATTCTCAATACTTGAATGCTGAATACATTGCTCAATCGTAAATTTGTTGATGATCAAACCACTCATACCAAAGTTGTTATTGGTGTTCAATCCCAAATGAACTTTTGGTTTACGTAAATCCAAATCAAGCAAAATCGTTTTCTTTCCTGACATCGCAATAATTCCAGCAAGATTCAGCGCAACAAACGTTTTCCCTTCACCTGAAATCGAAGAAGAAATCGCAATTGTTTTGTAATCTGGATGGATGTAACTTAAATTCGTTCGAATCTTACGCATGGACTCAGCAAGCATCGATTTAGGTGACTCATGCACTACCAATTGAGAAAATTCCATTTCAGACTTGAACAAAGGAACACCTCCCAGGATTGAAGCTCGAGAAGGCAACAATTTCTTTAAATCATCCAACATGTTGATTTCGTTGAATGTTAAGTATTTAAAGAACATTATACCTAAGCCAATTACAATTCCAAAGAACACAAATGTGACATAAATCAACTTACGATTAGGTGAAACAGGGGTATTGTTAACAGCTGGTCGCGATAAAATGCGGTTGTTTGATGCATAACCCGCATCTGAAATAGAATAAAGAACTTTCTTCTCTGTTAACAAACTGAAGTACTTTTCGTTTAAGTCCTGAATGTTCTTCAAACGACTAAATTCCATTTTCTTTTCAGGTAATTCAAAAAACTCACCTTCAAATCCTTGAATCTTTCCTTGAACTGCTCTACTATTCACATACAAACGCTCTAAGATTGCACCAACACTTTTACGAATCGAATTCAATTTAGCTTGTATCTTCGAATTGAGCGCTTTCACCTCGCTATTTTCATCCGTTACACGGTACAACAAATCTTCTTTTTTCTCTAACAAATCATACAAACTTGTAATTTGACCTGTTAGCGACTGTTCATAGCTTTTACCCAGCATTTCAGGAAGAAGACGGTAAATATCCAAACGATTTGGCTCGGATTTTAATTTTGAATTAACCAAGTTCAACGAACGTATTTCCTCATCAATTTCAAACTGTTGATCTTGTAATTTAGAGATGTTCTCTGAAATAGTTGTTCCAACAGCTTCTGGATCTGGTAAGTTTGATTTACGTTGATACAACATCAAACTATCTTTCGAATTTTTTAATTCACCAGCCAAACTATCCAATTGCTGATCAATGAACATCAAAATATTCTCAGAACCTTTTCGCTTAACCTCTTCATCATATTCAATGAAAGCTTCAGCAACCGCAAGACTTATATCATGACACAACTGTGGATTGTTTCCTTGAAAGGTGATTTGAATTGTTTTTGCTTCAGGGTCGACCGGGAAAATCTGCAATGAAGGCAACAAGCGTGCAGCATACGATTCTACACTATTGAATACAAAGTACAGTTCATTGTCATCCGATTCATCTCTAAATTCTCCTGGGTTAGGAGAATCAATCGAAATAACAAAATGCTGATTCGAAATGCGTTCATTCAATTTCCCTTTCAATTCATAGTTTTTCCCTAAATGATTGTAATGAACCGACAAACCTTTACCATCAAATTCAACAAAAACTGGAATGTTGATCAACGATGAATCCTTCAATTCATATGGCGTCACGTAAAACGAACTTGAAAGGTATTTTTCTTCTGTTAATACCTGCCCTTTGGAAAATAAGCTAACATTATAATTTGTACGTTTAATTGCACGTTCAAACATAAATTGAGAACGCATCAATTCAATTTCTGATGAAATGTCGTCTTGCTTTGAGTTGATATTCTCTAATTCGATAATGTCTTTTGCATTGTCTTGATTATCAAGTTGAATCACCATTGACGATTCATACGTTGGTTTGGTGTATCGCAAGAAAAAATAAGCGACAGTTGAAAACAAAACCACGAATAGAACCGGCCACCACCAATAACGTTTAATAATCGTCTGGAGAATAGCTGGATCGTAATCCTTATTGATGATAATGCTTTTATTGTTCAAACCAATTCTATTTAGTTATTGCCGTATAAATGATAATAGCACTGGATAAAATTGCCAATATTGGTGCAATATCCTTCACAGTCTCTTTTGCTATATCAGGGTTTGGTTCTATATAAATATAGTCATTCGCTTGAACAACCATATCAACATAGCGCAAACCTTCAACGGTAGATAAATCAATCTTGTAAATTTTACGTTCACCATTTTCGCGACGAATTAAGTTCACTGAATTCGCTTTACCACGCTCAGTAATACCTCCTGCTTGCGCAATGGCTTCCATCAAGGTTGTATTGGCATTGACCAAAGGAATAACTTTCGCATCGGCACCATTTCCTGGGAAAACAATCACACGTTGATTGGTAATTTGAACTTGTACAAAAGGCTCTTGGTATTCTTTCGAAAACAATTTTTGAAGTGTGTCCTCACATTGCGCAACTGTTAAGCCTTCAACATGAACAGTTCCAACAATTGGAAGCTCAACATTTCCGCCGCGTCTTACGATATATTCAGACATCCCATTACTCTCTGCTGCTCCTTCACGAATCCCGCTCATCGACTCAATAATCTTCGTCCCATTATTCGTAGAAAGCGAAAATTTCAATTTATCGTCTATAGAGATTTTATAATCTTCATCTGGAGTCATAGGAATAGAATCGGTTTGAGCCGTTTCTCCTTTTGGAATTTTAAACATGATATTCGTATTGACTCCACACGCTTGAAAAAGCCATACCGTCAAGAAAATCAATAAATATTTATACATCGAAGTAACTTTCATCTTTGCTTTGCATTTAACAGCTCTCGGTAATAAGCCTCCACATTTTTTACCAAGGTTGTGTAATGGAATTTTTGTTCTACGAAAGTCCATCCATTTTGTGACATTTTTTTGCGTTTTTTTTCATCTTCGACCAAAAGAAGCACTTTTTCCGCATAGAGCTTTGAATTGTTTTTAGGAACAACAAAACCTGTCTCGCCTTCCAATAATATATCTTTTACACCCCCAACATCGGTAGTTACAACTGGAATATTTGCTGCTTGTGCCTCAATCAAACTAACCGGCGTACCTTCATTATTGGATGACAAACAAATGATATCCATTCCTGCATTAAAAGTTCCTATATCCTTAATCCAGCTCGTCATTTCAATTCTGAAATGGATCGGAAAATTCAATTCTTTAATTTTATTTTCAATCGCTTCTCGCTCAGTTCCGTCTCCAACAATGAAAACAACACAATTTTTGAAAGTTTGCTCCGCCACAATTCGCATCGATTCAAGAAAGAGCATGTGATTTTTAATCGGCGCCAAACGCCCAACTATGGCTATGGCTATTTCATCTTCCTGTATTTTAAATTCATTGCGGGTAAACGCACGTTTTTCATCCAAATTCTCATGAAACTTATGTAAATCAAAACCAAGATTTATCACCTTAATTTTCGATTCTGGACATATATGATGATCATTTGACAGTTCTTTTTTCTGCAATTCAGAGATAGCAATTATTCCCATGGATTTCTTCGCCAAATTGCGCTCAATGGCTTTAAAAACGGCTGTTTTTAATTTTCCAAAATACGAATGAAAGACATGGCCGTGAAAGGTATGAACAATCACTGGTACTTTAAGCGAATGAGCAGCTTTTCTACCCAAAGCTCCCGCTTTTGAAGCATGTGTATGAACAATATCAGGCTGAAATTCTTCAATGATTTGTTTCAAGCGTTTGTAGGCTTTTCGATCACTTGAAAAATTCGGGAGACGCTTCATTTCGTCTATCAATAGTGGCTGAACACCATATTCTTCTAAGACGTGTAATGAGTCAGACTCACCTTCCTCTGGCAATCCTCCCACCAACAATGTTTCAAAATCATCAGACATGAAACGTGTTAAGAAAGTTGCGTTATAGGTTGGTCCACCGATATTAAATCGATTTATGATCCTAAGTACTTTTATTTTTCTCTCTCTCTCCATCTAAGAATTTCTAAAATGGTCTCACAATTGTCAAGTTTTGGATCTGAGTTAATACGAGTTTCCTTAAATTGTTTGTTGAAAATTATTTTCAGCGCGGTTTAAAGCTATCCGATGTTTACTCAACTTTACACAAATTTCGGCGCGATGAAGATACAAAGAATTCTCACATTACTAATAATACTAATAGCTCAATTTGATTTTGCGCAAAATTCCGTTCAAAAAGCATTGAACTCCTTCACCGCTTCCAGCGAATTTGCAAATGCTGGGATTTCATTTTACGCGGTTGACCTAACATCGGGTGAAAAAATTGCAGAACACAATCCAAAACTAGCTTTACCAACCGCTTCAACTGCAAAATTATTCTCCACAGCTTCTGCAATCGATATTTTAGGCCCCAATTACACACCTGAAACACGCATTTACATCGAAGGAAAAATAGATACGGAAGGCACTTTAAATGGAAATATCTGGATTCGCGGTGGAGGTGACGTTTCGCTGGGAAGTGATTATTTTACGGAAGATGGTCACGAAAAAGATTTCCTAAAAACCTGGTCTGACACCTTGCAAAAATTGGGAATTAAAGCAATTTCAGGAGCTGTTATTGCCGATGGTTCAGAATTTGGCTATTCAGGTGTTCCAAAAGGATGGAGCTGGAACGATATGGGGAATTATTACGGCGCTGGTGCTTCCGGAATATGCTTGTTTGACAACATGATCAAATACACCTTCAAAACTGGCGCAACAGTTGGTAGTAAAACAGAAATCACTTCGATGTGGCCAACTGTTCCGGGACTCGTATTTCACAATTATGCGACCTCACAAAACGTAAGTGGTGATCATTGTTTTATCTACGGCGGCCCCTATTCACTTGACCGTTTCGCAGAAGGATCACTTCCACTCAATCGCACCAAATTTGTTGTGAAAGGCTCTTTACCAGATCCCGAATATCAATTGGCGTATGAGTTGTACAACCAATTGTTGACAGTTGGCATTACAGCAAAAGAAGGAGCAAAATCGGTTCGACAGCTCGACATGATTCAAAAAAACAGGTACACGAATAGTTACACACTAATCTACACGCACAAAGGCAAAACAATTCAAGAGATTGCAAATCTAACCAACCTCAAAAGCATCAATTTGTTTGCGGAAGGACTTTTATGTTTAGTTGGATACAAACAAGCAGGAAACGGTTCCACCGAAGAAGCATTAAAACAAGTCGAAAAATACTGGTCTGCAAAATTCGGTTTCAGCGGAATCTTGTTAAACGATGGAAGCGGGTTATCGCGCAGCAATGGTATTTCTGCATCCAGTTTTGTTGATCTTCTCAAAGCAATGTCCTTGTCAAAAAATTACGACGCCTTTTTGAAAACGCTACCTATTGCAGGAAAATCTGGAACATTAGCTGGACTCTGTCGCGACCAAGCTGGACAAGGACGAATTGTTGCCAAAAGCGGAACAATGGATAAAATAAAGTCGTATGCTGGTTATGTCAATTCCAAATCAGGTAAGAAAATTGCCTTCGCGATTGTTGTAACAAACTTCAATACAAGCAGCAGCAATGTTGTTAGTAAAATGGAAACAGTCCTAAATGCTTTAGCCGTTTACTAATTCAACAGCAAGAATTTCATTCCAAAAATCGTGAATCGTACCTCCCTCACATTTGATCATTTGAGGAACGATACTCGCTGGTGAGAATCCCGGAGTTGTGTTCACTTCAATGACATGTGGAACGCCTTTCACAACCATAAAATCGATACGGGCGATGGAACGCAATTGCAACAATTGGTATATATATTTTGCTTGCTTTTGCACTTCATCTCTCACCTCATCAATCACACGTGCAGGTGTAATTTCTTTTGATTCACCCAAATATTTTGCTGCATAATCGAAGAATTCATTTTCAGATGCTATTTCAGTCAATGGCAAAGCATGTACACCACTTTTCTTACGGTATACGCCACATGTTACCTCTGTACCGTCTAAAAAAGACTCTATCACAACAGTTCTTCCTTCTTTGAATGCATTTTCCAATGCTTCCAAGATCCCTTCTTCCGTTTTTACTTTTGAAATTCCGTAACTCGACCCACTATCAGAAGGTTTCACAAAGATTGGCAGACCTAATTCATCCACAATTTGAGCGGGTGTAAATTCATCCTTGCGTGTTAAGAAAAGAGACTTCGCTACCTTAATTCCAAAGTTTTTCAAAAATTGGTTGCAATACCATTTATCAAATGACAATGCTGAAGCCAATGGACTAGAATTCACATATGGAATAGTATTCATTTCCAACAGCGCTTGAATTTTCCCATTTTCGCCTGGATCTCCATGAACATACACCAGACCAGCATCTAAGCGAACTACTGAACCGTTGTTAAATGTCATTGAATTCAAATCAAACGGAAATTGTTCCTCACCTATTTGCGCATACCAACCTTTACGATCTACAACAATTTTGTAAACGGTATAGTCTTTCGGAAAGTTATCCTGAATTGTTTGAGCACTTTTTAACGAGATTTCCCATTCAGAAGAAAATCCACCGCAGAAGATTCCAATTGTTTTCATGTGTGACATTTTGACGAAAGTAGGATGAATCAATCAATCTGATTTAATTTACGTAAAAAGTTATTAGCAAATCACGTGTTGATTACTCGTTTCGAATGAGGCGGAAATAAAAAAAAGAGAACAAGCCAAGATGCACTTGTTAACAATCATTACCTATCTTTTTGAAAACCCAATAAAAACAACCATTTCAACTGACTTTTCATTGTTGAAAAGGTTCAATAGTAGACCTTTTTTAAAAAATCCATTTACAGTATATTTGCACCAAAAATTGGGAAACCACATATTCTTATTTCTATGTTTCGATATTTACTACTATGCGTTTTGACATTTGCGTCTGCTCAAATCTTTGGTCAGGCAACAATGTATGAAGCCAATTTTGAACCTCCATTCGTCGATTGGTCAATCACTGGAGATGTTTCTACCAACACGTGGATCAAAAATACATGTGCTGGAAATGGAACTAGTGCTATTGGTTCGTATGCAATGTACATCACAAAAGGGGGAACTGTTCCAGGATGTGGAGCAACAGGACAAGAGCAATTTGCTTATGGAAACTCACCTTCAGGTATAAAACAAACAATCGCCTACACCTCAATCGATGGAACGTGTGCTCAAAATTTACAGGCACATTTTGACTATCGCATTCAAGGAGTCGCTTCTGAAGATTTTGCGCAATTGGTTTATAGTACAAATGGTGGTTCTACATGGACAACAATTGGCAGTGCCTTTGCAGCATCTGCAACTTGGACAAGCTCAACTGTTTCTCTGCCTCTTTCGTTAAACTATTCTACTTTTCTTTTAGGAGTCCGTTTCACCTACAATGCTTCAACTGTCAATGGAACACCAATTGCCATCGATAACTTCAGCGTTATTGGAACAGACAACATCAACCCAGTTTTAACGTGTCCACCAACACAATCATTACCCGTTTCTGCTTCATGTTTAGCAATTGCAGACGATTATACAAAAAACCTTGTTTCACTTTCTGATAATTGTACTGATTCGGTAGATATCACGGTTACACAAAACATATTGGAAGGCGCAACTATTCCAGTTGCACCAGGTGGGAATACAACAATTATTCTAACAGCATTTGATGAAGCAGGAAACTCTGCTCAATGTTCGTTCACATTAAACATCATTGACGATATAGATCCAGCTTTTACAACTTGTCCAGGCAACCAAACGGCTTATGTCAATAGTAGTTGTAACGCAATATTAGGAAACTACGCAACGCTTGCTGCTGCAACAGACAATTGTGCTGGTGCTGTAACGATAACACAATCACCAGTTGCTGGAACAAGCATCAGCGGAAATGGCACAGTAACACCTGTAACACTTACTGCAACAGATGTAGCTGGAAATACAATTACATGTACTTTTAACGTTACGAATACAGACACAATCTTACCAACAATTGTTTGTCCTACGAACCAAAATATCTACGCCAATAGTGCATGTCAAGCTACACTACCAAGTTATACGGCACTCGCGGTTGTTAACGACAATTGTGTTCCAAGTTCGAGTTTGATTATTACCCAATCTCCAGCAGCAGGAACCTTAATTTCAGCCAATCAACCTATTACTTTAACGGTGAGTGGTGGAATCCCAAGTGGTTCCGTTTCTTGTCAATTCAGCGCACTTCTTGTGGATACAATCAAACCGAATGTGATTTGTCCTACAGCACCAACATTGTATGTGAATTCAAGTTGTCAACTTGCGCTACCAGATTATACATCTGCAGTTGCATGGACTGACAATTGCACAAGTACTTTGGCAAACATGTCATTTGTGCAAAGCCCAGCGGGAGGAACACTCATCTCATCTAATCAATCCGTTACAATAACTGCAATTGATCAACAAGGCAACAGCAAAACATGTTCATTTACACAAGTTGTGGTTGACACTATTTCTCCAGTTTTAGTCTGCCCTCCTAACCAAACACTTTATTCAAATGTGAGCTGTGCCGCTACATTACCTAACTATGTCCCTTTAATTAGTTTAACCGAGAACTGTTTCTTTGCCTCAAACGTGACTTACGTTCAATCACCCGCAGCGGCAAGTACAATTAATGGAACTACAACCATTACAATCACAGGAATAGATCAATCAGGTAATGACGGAACATGTTCATTCAACGTAACCTTGATTGATACAATCGCTCCAAGTGTTGTTTGCCCAAGCAATTCAACGGTCAATACTAACGCTTCTTGCAATTATACATTAACCTCGGTCATACCATCCGCAACAATTTCTGACAATTGTACGTCATATGGATTACTAATCATTTCTCAATCGCCAGCTGCAGGAACAGTATTAGCAATAGGCACACATACAATTACGTTAACAGCACAAGATCAGGCCGGTAATTCTGCTAGTTCTTCTTACCAACTCACTGTTGCCGATCAAACAATTCCAACGATTTCGTGTCCTGGAACACAAAACATTCCTGTTTCAGCTAGTTGTTCTGCAACACTTTCGAATTTCGTGCCTTCGGTTAGTGTATCCGACAACTGTACTTCGCTTGCACAGTTGGTTCTAACGCAATCACCGGCAAGCGGAACCGTTATTTCGTCGAATACATCTGTAAGTATGACTGTACAGGATTTGGCAGGTAATACTAATACCTGTTCATTCACTGCAGTAATCATCGACAATACTGCCCCAGTTGTAAACTGCCCATCTACTGTTAACGTAGCAATCAATTCAAGTTGTCAATATGTAGTTCCAAATTTAAGCTCTCAGGTAACTGGAACGGATAACTGTAGTTCGTTTGCAAACATGACCTTGACTCAAAATCCTCCTGCTGGAGCAACGGACGGCGGTTTAACAGCTGTTGTGATTACACTGACAGATCAACAAGGAAACAGTTCAACGTGTTTAACAATGTTAACACCAATTGATACAGATGCACCAACTGTGACATGTCCTTCACCTGCACCAGTAAATAACGGAGCAAATTGCGATTTCGCATTAGGATATTATGGCTCAACGGCTTTGGTGCTTGACAATTGTTCGGATTATTCAATCACTCAATCTCCAGCAATGGGAACAATTGTTCAACCTGGCGATCATTTAATCACATTGAATGTGGTTGACGCAGGGGGTAATACTGCTGAATGTTCATTTACCTTGAGTGTTCTGGAAAATGTCGCTCCAACAATTACGTGTCCTTCCAACATCACAACTTGCGATCCAACTGTTACATTCGCAACACCAGTATTTAATGACAATTGTCTGGTTGCTTTGATACAAACTGATGCTACTGGATTAAGTTCAGGTGATCTGTTCCCTGTTGGAACAACAACGCTTTCGTTCATGGCAATCGATTCATCAGCGAATTCGCAAACATGTTCCTTCCAAATTCAAGTCTTGGATTATCCATCTCCAGCTATTGTTTTAGAAGATACTATTTCTTTGTGCCAAGTGACAAGCGCATTGGCAGAAGCACAAGCTGCTACAAGCGGAACCGGTGAATGGACATTGGTTTCAGGACAAGGAAACTTCAACAACCAATTTGCAAACGTCACAGGAATCAATAACCTTGGCTATGGTACAAACGTTCTTGCATGGACAATTTCATCAGCGCAATGTGGTGAAACATCCGATACCTTGAGAATCATTGTTTCACAACAACCACTTCCAGCAAGTGCGTTGGATACAATAATTGCGTGTAACGATGCAAGTGTTCAATTGTCCGCAACGGCTCCATTGTATGGAATTGGAACTTGGACAACCCAACAAGGAGCAAGTATTTCTGATAGTCATTCTACGACAGCTGAAGCTAGCAATTTAGCTGGTGGTTGGAACTATTTTGTTTGGACAGTTACAAATGGAAGTTGTATCGCGACTTCTGATACGCTGCATGCTTATTCAGCAACACCAGCGATTATTGCCCAAGCTGACACAGCATTATGTGTTGAAAACGGCACCTTAGATTTAGTAGCTTCAACACCAGCAGCAGGTCAAACTGGTACATGGAGTCTAATTTCTGGATCAGGAACGCTTTCCGCAACAAATACACCGGCAATTACAGTGAGTGATTTAGCATTAGGAGTAAACATCCTGGTTTATAAAATGCAAAATACGGATTGTCCAAACACCAGTGATTCGGTTGAAATCATAGTTTCGATGTGCGATGGATACAACCCTGTTTTCCCAACAGTTATTACTCCCAACTTTGATGGTAAAAACGACCTATTCGAAATTGATTACCTCGAACTGGCTTATCCAGAATGTAAGGTAACCATCTTCAATCGTTGGGGATCTGTGGTCTATGAATCCGTCGGTTACAAAGATCCGTGGGACGGAACCTACAAGGGTGAAGACTTGCCAATGGGAACGTACTTCTACAAAATAGAATTAAACGATGATCAATCGACAGTATATAATGGTTCAATCAGTATCATTCATTAAGAAATAGCCCTATGAAAAAAAGAAACTTTACAATCGGATTAGTAGCGCTAAATGTAATGATGAGTGCGATCGCTTTTGGTCAACAAGAATACCAATTCGCAAATACAGTAAACAACCCTTATTTATTGAATCCAGCTGCTGGTGGGATGACGGACGTAATGCAGTTCGAAGCATCAACACGCATGCAATGGTTGGGTTATGACGGTGGTCCTAAAACAATTTTACTTGCTGGTCATAGCCAAATCAAATTTGGAAAATCAGGAGACAAAGCCTTGGACGAATTCAATATCCGCGATGAAAAAATGTTCCAAAACCCATCTGTTTCAACTGCAAAATCAAAGCATGTGATTGGAGGAAAAGTTTGGAACGACGCCATTGGACCATTTTCCAAAACTGCAATTCAAGGGAGTTATGCCTATCACTTGCCGTTGACCAAAAAAGTGAACATTGGTGTTGGTTTAGGACTTGGATACAGCAATTTCCGTTTGAATGATTCAAAGGTGATTTTGCACCAAAACGATGACAATACCTACGCGCAATTCTTAGGGAATTCATCGCAACAAAGTTTTGCAGATGCACAAGCTGGTTTGGTTGTTTACAGTGAGAAATTCTTCTTTGGTTTAAGCACAACCCAATTCTTAAAAAACAAAGTTGAGTTGAATCAAATTTCCACAGCGAGTAATTTCAATCGCCACTATTTCATGATTGCGAAATACAAGATTGAAAGTGAAGGTGACGTGTCAATTGAACCGAACGTAATTGTTAAAATGGTCCAAAACAGTCCTGTGTCTGTAGATTTCGGAGCACGTGCCTTGTACAAAAACAGCAGTTGGTTTGGTGTACAATTCAGAACGTCGAGTAGTTTGGTATTCCAAGTTGGGAGCAACCTGATAAAAAACCTTTACATTAGCTACGCGTATGAAGCTTCAATGGGTAAATTGAGAACTGCTGGAAATTCAACGCACGAAATTCAACTTGGCTATTATTTAGGAAGAAACCGCAACGTCGATAAAGAATTAAAGGAGAATTCAGAAAAACTATAATTGACTACTTGAAATGCGTTTACTTTATTTCATTTTATACTTTGTACTAAAATATTCATTGCGTGTTTTTTACCCACGAATGAAAACGGTAAACACGCCGAAAATGTTTCTTGGCAGAACAATTTATGTGAGTAATCACGCTGCTTCATTCATGGATCCTTTGGCTGTTGCTGCGTTGCGTCCTCCAATTGTATTCTTCATGACACGTTCGGATATTTTCACCACCTTCATGAAGCCAATTCTGTGGGCTTCTCACATGTTGCCGATTTATAGACAACACGATGGTGTAGACACAAAAGATGAAAATCAAAAAGTATTTGAAAAATGTGCGCGCATTCTCTCTTTTGGTCGCAACCTCTTGATTTTTGGTGAAGGGTTTACGGACGACACCTTCATTCGCCGATTAAAACCTGTAAAAAAAGGAGCCGTTCGCATCGGTTTCTTTGCACTTGAAAAAATCGATTGGAAAAAGAAAATTTACATTGCTGCAGTTGGATGTAATTATTCCGATCCAAATCAAATGCGCAGTGATTTATTGATTTCAACTTCAGAACGCATTTGTCTAAACGATTACCGCAAAGAATACGAGGAAAACCCGAACAAAACCATTACAGATTTAACCAAGCGCATTGAGAAATTAATGCAGGATCAAATCACCCATGTTGAAGAAAAAACGTGGGCTCCTTTCCATGAAAACATCATGCGTTTGACACGTAAAGGAATGAACGCAAAAAACAGCGACACATCAATTCCTCTTGAAAAACGTTGGCACTACTCGCAGAACTTAGCGCATTGGTTAAACGAACGAACACCGGATGATTTAAGCAAACTGGAAGGATTAAAAAGTGACTTGGATCGTTACTTCTCCTTAATCAAAAAAATGCGTATAGATGAAAACTACCTCTTCGAAAAATCTTCCACAGGTACGATTTCACGCACAAGTGAATTACTAAAATTAATCGTCCTGTTCCCTTTTATGCTGCTTGGATTACTTCATTGCGCACCAATATATTTTGTCATTAAAAAATTCGTCGAGAAATCCTTCAAAAGAAAAGTGTTCTGGGGTTCTGTCAAGTTATTACTCGGAATGATTGGTCTCGGATTAATCAATATTCCAGCAATCTTCTTATTCGAAGCCTATGTTTACCCAAGTTATTGGTTAGGATTCCTTTACTATTCATTAATTGGATTGTTTGGATTAGCAGCTTACATGTGGTTCATCAACTTCAAACGTTTCAAGGAAAAAGGCATTGTTGCGAAAGCAGATTTGTCTAAATTCATTGCGAAACGTAACGAATTACTGGAAAAAATAAAAACAGAAGTTCCTGTTGCCTGATATTATTTTGTTGCGTTGGTACTCAAAAAATAGATGATCCCAAAACCAGCAATAAGTGAAATCAACACATTTGCGATAGCCATGGCAAGGTGACCAGTTTGCACCAATTGAATTGTTTCATTGCTAAAGGAACTGAAAGTGCTAAAACCACCACAAAATCCAACCACAAGTAAGGGTTGAACCCAAGCATGCGCTTTCAGTTGATCAGAAAAGGTATAAACCACCAGCCCCAGAATAATACAAGCCAGTACATTTGAAACAAAGGTTCCCAGCGGAAAATCAACAGCAAAAGCTTTCAACGCTCCTTTGCCAATGGCATAACGTGCAATGCTTCCAAGTCCTCCGCCAATAAATATGTAAACAATGTTCATTTGACTTTTTCTGAATAACGAAGATAGATAAATCGATAAACCAAAAATGCGATTGCACTTCCAACAAGTCCACCAACCATTACATCCGACAAATAATGTACACCAAGATAAATGCGGCTGTAGGCAATCAAAATGCCTATGAACAACAATGGATAAATCAACTTGGGATAACGAGCCCGTAATACCAAAGAAACAAAAGTGATGATTGCAAAAAAGTTCGCTGCATGACTCGAAATAAAACCATATTCACCGCCTTTGTAGTATTCTCCCGGTTTGATTAAATAATAGTGTAAGTGATCAGTCAACAATAAATTGTGCGACGGACGATACCGTAAAAAGACATTTTTGAACAAATGAACCGATGTTAAATCAGTTAGCGCAATAGTCAAACCAATCAAGCCCAAAAACAAAAACAATTGATTTCTGGACAAGCTTTTGTAAGCGATAAAAAGCAAAAGCAAATAAAGTGGAATCCACGTTATTCTTGCAGAAATCCACCACATGACCTCATCCATAAAAGGAGAGTTCCAACCATTAATGGCAACTACAATTGAACGATCTATTTCCTCAAGAAATTCAATCATGATTTAAGCGCTGCCAAATCAAATCTTTCAGTTCAGTCAACCCTTGTTCAGCAACCGAAGAAATAAACAACGTTGGAATTTTCGGCAAGTCTTTCTTGATGTCAGCAATTAATTCATCGTCCAACATATCCGACTTGGTTATCGCCAATAAGCGTTCTTTGTGCAATAACTCAGGATTGTATTGCTTGATTTCATTCAACAAGACTTTGTATTCCGCGTGAATATCGTTGCTATCTGCAGGAATCATAAACAAGAGCAAAGAATTACGCTCAATGTGACGTAAAAATCGCAATCCAAGTCCTTTTCCTAAATGCGCTCCTTCAATAATCCCTGGAATATCAGCCATGATAAACGAACGATAATCACGGTATTTTACAATCCCTAAATTCGGTCGAACCGTTGTAAATGGATAATCACCAATTTCTGGCTTAGCCGAAGACAAAACAGACAACAAGGTACTTTTTCCTGCATTCGGGAATCCAACCAAACCAACATCTGCCAAGACTTTCAACTCGAGAACTTTCCATCCTTCTCTTCCTTCTTCACCCGGCTGAGCAAAACGTGGTGTTTGATTCGTCGGCGATTTGAAATTGTTATTTCCTAATCCACCGCGTCCACCAGGTTGAATGATACGCTCTTCTCCATCCTCCGTAATTTCGAATAAAATCTCTCCTGTTTCAGCATCACGCGCCACTGTTCCCAATGGAACTTCGATGTATTCATCAGCTCCTTGTGATCCCGTCTGTAAATTCGCAGATCCATGTCCGCCATGTTTTGCTTTAATGTGCTTTTTGAATTTCAAATGCAACAAAGTCCACAATTGCTTGTTACCTCGCACGATGATATGACCTCCGCGTCCACCATTCCCACCATCAGGACCTCCCAATGGAATGTACTTTTCTCTACGGAAGTGAGTTGATCCTCCTCCTCCATTTCCTGAAGTACAGTGAATTTTTACGTAATCAACAAAATTATCAGAGGCCATATTCGATTTTTTTTACAAAGATAGGACTTTACAGTCAATAAACTAAAAATGCCAACTTCAATAGAAGCTGGCATCATTACTATGTTATAAGTATTAGATTGCGTCGATTGCACCAAACAAACGCGCAGTAATATCATCAATTGATCCAATTCCATCGATTGACACAAATTTGTTTTGTGCTTGATAGAACGATTTAACAGGTGCCGTTTCATTGTTGTAAACCGCAATTCTGTTCTTAATAATTTCTGGATTCGCATCATCAGCACGACCGCTCACTTCAGCACGTTTCAACAAACGTTGCATCAATTCGTTTTCTTCAACCTCCAAGGCCAACATCACGCTGATGGATGTATTTAATTCGCCTAAAAAATTGTCCAAAGCAGTAGCTTGAGCATTTGTTCTTGGAAAACCATCAAAAATAAATCCTTTAGATTCTGGGTGCTTCAACACTTCTGAACGCAACATGTTAATCGTTACTTCATCTGGAACCAATTGACCTTTGTCCATGTAGCTCTTCGCCAACGTTCCCAATTCTGTTTCACCTTTTATGTTCGCTCTAAAAACATCACCTGTTGATAAATGAACTAAACCGTATTTCTCAATCAATCGTTCTGATTGTGTTCCTTTCCCTGCTCCTGGAGGTCCGAATAAAACTACATTTAACATACTACTGCGTGAGGTTAATCCTCTTTTAATTGATAAATTTCACGTAAATTTCTTCCCTTTTCATCGTAATCCAAACCATATCCAACAACAAACTTGTTTGGGATGGTTATTCCAACCAATTCAGGGGCTTTTTTACCCTTAAACGCTTCCGGTTTGTACAACAAAGTACACACCTTTACAGATGCTGGACTTTCCGCTTTTAAAAGTGTAATAATCTTATCGATTGTAATGCCTGTATCAACAATATCTTCTAGAATGATCACTTCCTTGCCTTCAATCGAAGCATTTAAACCAATCAATTCATCAACGCGTCCACTGGTCGACATACCGCCGTGATACGAACTAACTTTCACAAAGGAAATCTCACAAGGAAGCGTTATTGATTTTAAGAGATCAGAAGCGAACATAAATGCACCATTTAAAATGGCGATAAAAATGACTTCTTTGCCTTGATATTCCTCGTTTATACGCGCAGCCAATGACTTGATCTTCTCGTGAAGTTCATTTTCGCGGATAAACACCTCGAATGATTTATCGTTTATTTGAATCACCTATTCGCTGAATTTGAGTTGCAAAGGTATGATTTTATTAAAAAAACGCTTAAATAATTGTTACTAAACTTATCAACCACTCGAAAAAACCCTCTTATCTTTGTGCCATGCAAAAATTATGGTACGGACATTCATCGCGTTTGGGAATGGTAGGAGGTGGTCAACTTGGCCGCATGTTTATTCAAGAAGCAATAAATTTTGATGTGCATGTGCACGTGCTCGATCCAGATGCCAACGCACCATGCAAACACATTGCACATTCGTTTACGCAAGGTTCATTGAATGATTATAACACATTGTACAACTTCGGTTTAGACAAGGATGTCTTGACGGTTGAAATTGAAAACGTGAACATTGAAGCACTGGAAGCCCTTGAAAAGTTGGGTAAGAAAGTATTTCCACAACCACGCGTATTGCGCATCATCAAAGACAAAGGAATCCAAAAAGAATTCTACAAGGAACACAACATACCAACAGCACCTTTTCAACTAACGAATAACTTAGAAGTAGTAAAACAGTTGGCAACACAATTGCCTTTTGTTCAAAAAATGAGAACAGGCGGCTACGACGGTAAAGGAGTTCAAGTTTTGCGCACAGTAAACGATTTTGAAAACGCGTTTGAAACACCATCAGTCATTGAAGAAATGATACCTTTCGAAAAAGAAATTTCAATCATCGTTGCACGCAATGAAAGCGGTGAAATGGCTGTTTACCCTGCAGTTGAATGTGAATTCAGCGAAGAAGCCAACTTGGTAGAATTTCTATTTGCACCAGCAAACATTAGTACAGAAACAGAAAACAAGGCGATCGAACTCGCTAAATCTGTCATTGAAAAATTAGATATGGTGGGGATTTTAGCAGTTGAATTGTTCCTTACAAAAGATGATTCCTTATTGGTAAATGAAATTGCTCCGCGTCCTCACAACAGTGGACACCATACCATCGAATGCAATGTAACTTCTCAATTTGAACAACACATGCGTTCAGTGTTGAATTTACCACTTGGATCTACAGACATCCTACAAGCTGGAGCAATGATTAATTTGCTGGGAGAAAAAGGATACGAAGGTGATGTTTTCTACGAAGGACTCGAGAAATTCATCGGTAAGCCAGGTGTTCACCCACACATCTACGGCAAAGCGCAAACCAAATCCTTCCGCAAAATGGGACACGTAACCATTGCTGGTAAGGACTTGAACCAAGTGAAATCACTCGCTTTAGAGGTAAAAAACGGAATTCGCGTACTGGCAAAATCCTAATTCAAGACAAAACATACATAAATTTTCTTTTTGAAAGGCCCGATTTTATTGGGCTTTTTTCATTTTAACACATTTTGTTTAATCTTTTTCTTGCATCGTTAAACATTTTTTGTTTAACTTTGAAGGGTTGATTGTTAAACAAAACTTAAAATTATGTCCACAATTGAATTTAACGAAGCATTGATCGGGTTAGAAAATAACCTACATGCATTTGCAATGAGCTTTACACGAAACAACGATGACGCAAAGGATTTAACACAGGAGACAATGTTGAAAGCAATCACTTATCGTAATTATTACACGCCGCAAACGAACTTTAAAGCGTGGGTATTTACGATTATGCGCAACATTTTCATCAATCAATACAGAAGAAAGGTGAAAAGCGGAACCATTTTCGACAATTCTGAAGATTTAAAATTATTGGTAAATACCAAAGACACTTCTTTTTCACCGATGAACAACATCATTGAAAAGGAAATCGACAAACAAATCAACAAATTGGAGAAAGATTACAAGGAACCATTTGAATTACATTTCCAAGGTTTTAAGTATAAAGAAATTGCAGATAAACTGGAAATTCCAATTGGTACAGTAAAAAGTCGTATATTCATAGCACGCAAGAAATTAATGAGCTTTTTGCCAGATTATAATTATTCAATGAACTAATGGCAAAAAAGGTAACTATCATAGGTGCTGGAATATCCAGTTTATCAACCGCAGCATTTCTTGGAAAAGCAGGCTACGACGTAACCATCCTGGAAAAGAATGCTACAATCGGTGGTCGTGCACGTCAGTTTGAAGTCGATGGCTTTGTGTTTGACATGGGACCGAGTTGGTATTGGATGCCTGACGTTTTCGAAGCGTTTTACAACAAATTCAATTACACAACATCCGATTTTTATGACTTGGTGCGTCTTGACCCATCGTATGCCGTTTTTTGGCAAGATGGAGACAAAACCAATGTTCCAGCGGATGAAAACGAATTGATGCAATGGTTCGAGAAAATGGAACCTGGCAGCAGCGCCCATTTGAAAACCTTTTTATCAGAAGCAAAATACAAATACGAAGTTGGAATGAAAGATTTGGTACACAAACCAAGTCTCAAACTAACAGAATTTGCTGACGTGCGTATTTTGAAAGGACTAGTCAAATTAAATTTACTTTCTTCTTTTTCGAAATACATTCGCAAACACTTCAAAAATGAAAAGATACTTTCATTGCTTGAATTTCCAATTTTGTTCCTAGGAGCAATGCCCAAAGACACACCAGCACTATACTCATTGATGAATTATGCAGACATCTCACTTGGAACATGGTATCCAAAGGGCGGAATGCACAAATTCATTGAAGCTTTTGAGCGCATTGCCAAAGAAAACGGTGTAAAAATCGAAGTAAATCAAGAAGTAACGGGAATTAAATCATCCAATGGAAAAGTAACACATGTAGTTACCAAAACTGGAGAAGTTGAAACCGACATTCTTGTTTCTGGAGCAGATTATCAACACACCGACGATAAAATATTAGCTGAAAAAGCAAATTACAACGAAAAATACTGGGATTCCAGAACCATGGCTCCTTCTTGTTTATTATTCTATTTAGGAATCGACAAGAAAATCGATGGACTCGAACACCACAACTTATTTTTCGATGAGCCCTTCGAACAACACGCTAAAGAAATTTATAAAGATCCAACTTGGCCATCAGCTCCACTTTTCTATGCTAGTGCACCGTCAAAAACAGATCCAAGTGTAGCGCCAGAGGGTAAAGAAAATATGTTCTTATTGATTCCGATTGCACCGAATTTGAAAGACGACGAAGAAACACGCGAGAAATACTTCGACATCTTAATGAACCGTTTGGAAGCTAGAACGGGGCAAAAAATAAAAGAACACATCGTCTACAAAAAAAGTTATTGCATCAGCGATTTCAAACAAGATTACCATGCGTTCAAAGGAAATGCTTACGGACTAGCAAACACCCTGCGACAAACAGCGATTTTAAAACCATCGTTAAAGAATAAAAAACTTCAGAACATGTATTATACGGGACAGTTAACTGTACCGGGCCCTGGAGTGCCACCTGCAATTATTTCTGGAGAAGTAGTTGCGAAAGAAATAATGAAAGATTATAAATTAGAATTAGTAAACCATTAACTCACCTCACTATTATGAAATTACTATTTGACAACGTATCACATGAAATGAGTGAGCTAACAACAAAAAGGTATAGCACGTCATTTTCGTTAGGCATCTCTTTCTTAGACAAGTCGCTTCACAAGCCGATTTATGCCATCTATGGTTTCGTGCGCTTCGCAGATGAAATTGTGGATTCGTTTCACGGCTACGATAAAGAAGGCTTATTGCTTGACTTCAAAGATCAAACGTACCGTGCCATCGAGCAAGGAATCTCATTGAACCCAATTCTAAACAGCTTCCAATGGGCAGTAAATAAGTTCCAAATTCCACACGAATTAATCGATACTTTCTTGGATAGTATGGAAATGGATTTGGAGAAAAATGCCTACGACAAAGCGAAATACGAACAATACATTTTAGGATCTGCCGAAGTAGTTGGACTAATGTGCTTAAAAATCTTTGTTGAAGGAGACAACACAGAATACGAAAAGTTGAAACCGTATGCAATGAAATTGGGTTCTGCCTTCCAAAAAATCAACTTCCTGCGCGATCTAAAAGCAGATTACCAAGAGCTAGGAAGAACGTATTTCCCCGGAATTGATTTGAACGAATTCAATGCAACTGTTAAGAAAGAAATTGAAGCAGACATCGAAATCGACTTCCAATTAGGGTTTGAAGGAATTAAACAATTGCCAAAAAAAGCACGTTTTGGTGTTTACATGGCGTATATTTATTACTACAAATTATTCAAGAAAATCAAGACAGTTCCTGCTCACACCATCTTGAATGAACGCATTCGCATTCCAAATAATAAAAAATACCGTTTGTTTTTGACATCATATCTAAGACATAACTTAAATTTGATTTGATTGAGAGAACAAATGTATACTGAAGTAATTCTTGTTAACGAAAAGGATGAAGTCCTTGGATCGATGGAAAAATTAGAAGCCCACGAAAAAGGACTTCTACACCGCGCATTCTCCATCTTCGTCTTCAATTCGAAAGGAGAACTGCTTATCCATCAACGCGCTTTTGGAAAATACCATTCCGAAGGACTGTGGACGAACACCTGTTGTTCCCACCCTGCTCCCGGTGAAACAATTATCGAAGCAGCGCATCGAAGACTACAAGAAGAAATGGGATTCACCTGCGAAATGCATCAAGCATTTCATTTTGTTTATAAAGCAGAACTCGACAACAACTTGATCGAACACGAACTCGACCACGTCGTTATCGGAACCTGTGATTCCAACCCAGTTATGAACCCAGAAGAAGCAATCGACTTCAAATGGGTTGATTTAGGTGATTTATTGATTGATGTCTCAAAAAATCCTTCGAATTACACATTCTGGTTCAAAACAATCCTACACGAACATTTTGACCAATTATTAGAACACATTCCCTATGAAAGTTTGCAGAAGAACAACATTTAACGCTGCCCACCGCCTATTCAATCCAGATTGGTCAGACGAAAAAAACAAAGAAGTATTTGGTAAATGCTCGAATCCAAATTTTCATGGACACAACTACGTACTTGAAACATGGGTGGAAGGCGATGTAAATCCTGAAACTGGTTATGTAATTGATTTAAAAGCACTCAAAGAAATCATCAACGACGAGATTTCTGAACGCTTCGATCACCGTAACTTAAACTTGGATTGTCCAGAATTTGCCAACCTAAAACCGTCAGCCGAAAACATTGCAATTGTTATTTACAACATTCTTCGTCCACTGATAGAAGAACGTTATGGATTAACAATTCGTCTGTGGGAAACAGAAAACAACGTAGTCGAATACAACGGGAAATGATAAATATCTTCTGGCACCGACGCGATTTGCGCATACACGACAACGCAGGATTATACAAGGCTTTGAAGTCAGGAGAAACCATTCAACCCATTTTTATTTTCGATACAACCATTCTTTCAAAGCTGCCCGTTTCAGATCAACGTGTTTTGTTCATTCATCAAGAACTGCAAAAACTGAAAGCAAAATATGCCGAATTAGGGAGCGATTTGAAGGTGTTCCATGGAAATCCACGAGATATTATTCCCTTGATCGTTGAAACGTATAATGCAAAAATAGTATACACCAACCGCGATTATGAACCGTATGCCTTGCAACGAGACAAAGCACTTTTCGAACAATTAAAAGAAAAAAAGTGTGAGTTGATTGGCGCAAAGGATCATGTCATCTTCGAAAAAAACGAAGTACTCAAAGCTGATGGTTTGCCCTACACTGTTTTTACGCCTTACTCGCGCAAATGGAAAGAACAACTCAATGAATTCTATTTGAGTAGTTACCCAGTCGAAAAATACAGTAAATACTTAAATCAAACTGCAGCAGAACCGCTTCCTTCATTGGAAAACTTCGGCTTCAATTCCGAACAAAAGGTTCAATTTCCTTCCTTGGAAACACCGCTCAGCACCATTGAACGATACAATGAAACACGCGATATTCCGTCCATCCTAGGAACGAGTCGCTTAAGCATACACCTGCGCTTTGGAACCATTAGCATCCGAGAGCTTGCAAGAATCGCGAACGCAAAAAATGAAACGTATTTAAATGAACTCATTTGGCGCGACTTTTACCAAATGATTATTTTTCACTTCCCGCACGCAGCCCGTAATTCTTTTAAAAAGCAATACGACCAAATCCAATGGGAACGAAACGAAGCCCATTTCAAAGCATGGTGCGAAGGAAAAACAGGTTATCCACTTGTCGATGCTGGAATGCGTGAATTAAATGCAACGGGATTCATGCACAACCGCGTACGCATGGTCGTGGCAAGTTTTCTTACCAAACACTTACTAATCGATTGGCGCCTAGGAGAAGCCTATTTCGCTGAAAAACTATTGGACTTTGAACTAGCAAGCAATACTGGAGGCTGGCAATGGGCCGCTGGATGTGGTTGTGATGCTGCTCCCTACTTTCGCGTTTTTAATCCAACAAGTCAGCAAGAAAAATTCGACAAAGAATTCAAGTACATTAAAAAATGGGTACCAGAATTTGGAACTCCGGATTATCCAAAACCAATTATTGACCATAAATTTGCACGCGAGCGCGTACTTGCGCGCTACAAAGAAGCGTTAACATAACAATTAAATACCATGGCTCTACAAATTAACGACACTTGTCCCGCATTCAAATTACCAAATCAATTCGGTGAAATCATCGATAGTGAACAACTCATCGGCACTAAAATCCTTGTGGTATATTTTTACCCAAAAGATGACACGCCAGGTTGTACAAAAGAAGCTTGTTCCTTCAGAGATGCTTATGAAGAATTCAAAGATTTAGGCTGCGAAGTTGTGGGAATTTCTTCTGATTCAATCGCCGACCACAAAAAGTTTGCTGAAAAACACCGCTTAAGTTTCAACCTACTTGCCGATACAGCAAAGGAAGTTCGTAAAGCGTTTGGAGTTCCTGGAAATTTATTTGGATTAATTCCAGGAAGAGTAACTTACATCATTGATTTAAACGGAAAAGTTCGCGGTATTTACAATTCACAAACCAACCCACTTGGTCACATCGAGCAAGCATTGGAACTAGTGAAAACCTTATAAATTACTTAAAACGTTCTTCCACCACCTTGAAACGATACGCAAAAATCGCTTCTAACTTCGGGCGCACAATAATCGGATGAACCAGTCGTCCTAAAATCCCAAAAGGTACTTGATACGAAACGATGTCTGTCATTTCAACACCACCCTCAACTTCCTTGAAATGATGTTCATGGTGCCAAATCGTGTATGGGCCTTTGCGCTGTTCGTCCACAAAGTAATTGCGATCTTTTACATGCGTAATTTCCGTTATCCAACGCATCGGAATTCCGAACAATGGTCGCACGCGGTATTCGATCATCAAGCCTTCATACATTTCCTTCGGCGTATCAACCAACACGTCAAATCCCATTGATTTAGGCGTTATTTCTTTCAGATTAGCCGGTGAAGAGAAAAATTCCCAACAGGTCTCCAAATCTGTTTTTACAAATTGTGTGCGTTTCAATTGATACATAGAACCTTTTTTAGAAATGAACAATTTCAGGCACCTTTTGTTCATATGTTTGTAGAATAAATAAGCTTTTTACTTGGAGTAAACAATTAGTAGAAATTACTTTTGCAAAAAATCAAATTAGGTTGATATGAATAAGCACATCGAACAATTACAAGTGAACATCGAACCACTCCGTCAAGCAATAATCAACCATAAAGTTTACACCCTGATCAATGATAGTGAGGATTTACAAATCTTCATGCAGCACCACATTTTTGCAGTCTGGGATTTCATGTCCTTGCTCAAATCCCTACAGAACAATTTAACCTGCACGCAAGTCCCATGGATTCCAAAAGGTGCAGCAGAAATTCGTTACCTCATCAATGAAATAGTGGTAGGAGAAGAGTGTGATGTAGATTTAAATGGAAATCGCCGCAGTCATTTTGAATTGTACCTCGACGCTATGCAACAATGTGGAGCCGATACAACACAAATCAACCACTTCTTACAACAAATCACCAACGGAACAAGTGTCCAGAAAGCACTTGATGAAGCTGGTGTAGCTAAGGGAACAAGCACATTTGTAAACGGCACATTTGAAGTTATCAACTCAAACAAAGATTACCTTCAAGCGGCAGTGTTCACCTTCGGAAGAGAAGATTTGATTCCAAGCATGTTTATTTCCATCGTAAACGACATTTACCAGCGAATCCCTTCAAGTGTTTCCATCTTCAAATATTACCTTGAACGCCACATAGAAGTAGATGGAGACCATCACAGTCATTTAGCACTTGAAATGACTAGCAACCTCTGCGGAAATGATCAAACAAAATGGCAGGAAGTAGAACAAGCAGTAAGCGCATCACTAAAGCAACGCATTCAATTATGGGATGCAGTTTATGAAGCAATCATGATAAAGAATAAAATCACTGCTTAAAAACACATAACAACATCAATATTGGAACAGAGTTTCTTTACGACCATTGAGATAGAGTGGATAATTAATGTGATACATTGAGTAGGTCTAAATGCTCTCAAACTTGAGGTCACTGAGCATTCTAAGATAAAACCAAATTTTTAAGCAACTAATTTTACAAAAGGTTCATCTCTATTTGCAACAGCAAAAATTCTAAGAACAATTTTGTTTGCAACAGCATTTAGAACTGATAATTTATGTTTTCCCTCTCCAACTTTTCTTGAGTAATAATTTTTCAGTTGTGGATCATGTTGTA